>NZ_QXMN01000352.1:0-562 GCF_003581445.1 Acidovorax cavernicola
CCAGTTCGGAAGTGCGCGTCGCCACGTTGTGGCCGGCTTCGTGCAATTGGGTATTGATCTGCGAAATCAGGCCCTTGCTGACCAGCATGCGCTGCATGTCGTCGTCGGAGCGACCGTCAGGCGCTGCATGGGCGCTGACACAGGTAAAAAGAAGGGCACACAACCATCTGGACATGGAGACAAAGGGTAACATGGAAAGATTGTTTGGCGCACCTTGATGCGCAATTTTGCGATTTTTTTCTGGATTGGAACGCATTTCTATTGACGCTGCGGCTCGCCATGGCCGCGGCAGCCCGTCAGATTCCAGGGGCTGGCCCAGGCTGCGACAATGCAGCCATTGCGGACCGAAAAAGAAAGATTTCCATGTTGCTTGACTCGTTTGAATCCCAGCTGGTGCTGGTGGATTATCAAGAGCGTCTGATGCCGGCCATTTTTGACGCCGCGGCCGTGCTGGCCAATGCCCGCGTGCTGGCCCAGGTGGCCCGGCACCTCGAAGTGCCCGTCTGGGGCACGGAACAGAACCCGTCCAAACTGGGCGCCAACGACGCCCAGCTGCGCGCGC
>NZ_QXMN01000353.1:0-559 GCF_003581445.1 Acidovorax cavernicola
GGCAATGCCAGCGCCACCAGAACGGCCAGCACGCTGACCGTGGTCATCAACTCGATCAAAGTGAAGCCGCCCAGGCGCGCGCGCGGCGGCTGGCGACGGCGGTTTACCAGCATCCGGCCACTCCCTTCGTGCCCGTCGCCGTCTTGGTGCCTGCCTCGTCAATGGTCAAGGTACCGCAACCGCTGTCGCTCGTGATCTGCTGGCCTATGGGAGTCGCCGTAGCCGTGAAACCAGGCGGGGTGGTGCCGGCCTTCGGGGCCGTAGTGATGGTGTAGTTTCTGCCGACTTCTGCCGGAGGGCTCATTTGCAGCGTGGCCAGGTCCGCGGCATAGCTGCGCGCATCCAGCAAATAACGCTGCTGCCGATTGCTGACCTCGAGCAGGAAAGATTCAGCGGCAGCGCGATTGGATCTGGCGATGTAGGCGGTGTACGACGGATAGGCAAGCGCCGCAAGGATAGCCACGATGGCAACCACCATCATCAACTCTATCAACGTGAATCCTTTGGTACGCAGCATATTTTTCAGGCATTTCGAATGCCGGCTTTATTTGCGCTGGAG
>NZ_QXMN01000354.1:0-558 GCF_003581445.1 Acidovorax cavernicola
CCCGCAGCCGGGCGGTGCCTGGAGCTACCAGATGCTGCATCTGGATGCGGCCTGGCTGCAGGCCGTGCGCGCGGAATACACCGGCGACGACCGCGAGCCGATCCGCATCGTTGCCGCGCCCGCGGTCTATGCGCGCTTTTGCCGTCTCAACGCGCTGCTGTTCTCCGCGGCCGATGTGGCAGACAAGGAAGCAGCGCTGATCGAGTTCATCGGCGCGTCCGATGCCGGGCAGGGGCGGCGCATGCCCGCCCAGACGGTTTCCCGCAGCCACCGCGAAACTGTGCAGCCGGTGCTCGATTTCCTGCGCGATCAGGCGGATGTGCACGCTGATCTCGCGGAACTCGCGCGCGTGGCCGGCATGGGCCGCTACCAGCTGATCCGCGCATTCCGCGCGGCTACGGGCATGACGCCCCATGCCTGGCAGCTGAACCGGCGTGTCAATCTCGCGCGTGAACGACTGCGCGCGGGCGAAGGCCTGGCCGACGTCGCCTATCGCCTGGGCTTTGCCGACCAGGCGCATTTCCAGCGCGTGTTCAAGGCGCATGCGGGGATTACGCC
>NZ_QXMN01000355.1:0-557 GCF_003581445.1 Acidovorax cavernicola
GCCAACGGCGACCCGCTGCCCAACGACGCGAACGCGCGCCTGCTGTCGGGCGCGATCGAAGGCTCGAACGTCAACTCGGTCGAAAGCATGGTCGGCATGATCGCCGCCTCGCGCCAGTTCGAAACGCAGATGCGCCTGATGCAGACCGCGGAAACCAACGACAAGACTGCCGCGCAACTGCTCAGCATGAACGGATAACCAGGAATTTGCCATGATCAACTCGCTTTTCATCTCCAAGACCGGCATGGAAGCCCAGCAGACCCAGCTGGACGTCATCTCGCACAATCTGGCCAACGTTTCGACCACGGGCTACAAGCGCGCCAACGCGGTCTTCGAAGACCTGATCTACCAGAACCTGCGCCAGGTCGGTGCCCAGACCACCGAAGAGAACCAGCTGCCCACGGGCCTGCACCTGGGCCTGGGCGTGCGCACCGCGGCGACCAGCCGCAACTTCCTGCAGGGCAGCCTGCAGCAATCCAACAACTCGCTCGACGTGGCCATCAACGGCAACGGCTTCTTCGAAGTCACCCAGCCCGACGGCACCACCGCCTATACGC
>NZ_QXMN01000356.1:0-556 GCF_003581445.1 Acidovorax cavernicola
GTTCGATGCTGATCTACGCGCTGCTGCACCTCACCGGCTACGACCTGCCGATGACCGAGCTGAAGAACTTCCGCCAACTGCACAGCAAGACCGCGGGCCATCCTGAAGTGGGCGTGACCCCGGGCGTGGAAACCACCACCGGCCCGCTGGGCCAGGGCGTGACCAACGCCGTCGGCTTCGCACTCGCCGAAAAGCTGCTGGCCTCGGAGTTCAACCGCAAGGGCCACGAAATCGTCAATCACCACACCTATGTGTTCATGGGTGACGGCTGCCTGATGGAAGGCATTTCGCACGAAGCCGCGGCGCTCGCCGGTGCCTGGAAGCTCAACAAGCTGATCGCTCTGTACGACGACAACGGCATTTCCATCGACGGCCAGGTCGCTCCCTGGTTCATCGACAACACTGCCCAGCGTTTCGAAGCCTACGGCTGGAACGTGGTCGGCCCCGTGGACGGCCATGACGTCGCCGCCGTCGACGCTGCCATCGCCCAGGCGAAGAAAAGCGCCACCAAGCCCACGCTGGGGATCTGCAATACCAATATCGGCAAGGGCTCGCC
>NZ_QXMN01000357.1:0-556 GCF_003581445.1 Acidovorax cavernicola
CCCATGGCCTGAACAGCGCCGTGCAGGACAGCTACAACCTGTGCTGGAAACTGGCCGCCGTGGTGCGCGGCGAAGCCGGCGAGGCGCTGCTCGACACCTACGAGCAGGAGCGCCGGCCGGTGGCGCAGATGATCGTCTCATCCGCCTACGAGAACTGGCAGAACGCCTGGAAGATCGCCGCAGCGTTCGGCTTTTCACCCCAGCAAGGCAAGGAAGAAAACTGGGCCGCATTGCGCCGCCTCTGGGCCGATGGCGAGACCGCCGACGCCGCACGCCAGCAGGCGACCGCCGGCATCGGCATTGCGCGCACGACATACAACCACCTGCAGGCCAACTTCGGCTATGTCTACTCGCAAGGCGCGTTGCTCGCGGACGCTGCGCCCGCGCCCCGGCCGCTCGATGCGATCTGCGATTTCCGCCCGAGCACCAAGCCCGGCCACTCCCTGCCGCATGCCTGGCTGGAGAACACCGCAGACCGCTACTCCATCAACGACCTCACCGCCGCGGGCCGCTTTGTGCTGATTGCCGGTGAAGACGGCGGCGACTGGTGCCAGGC
>NZ_QXMN01000358.1:0-556 GCF_003581445.1 Acidovorax cavernicola
CGCTGGCTGCAGCAGTTCGCGTCGCCGCCGCTGCTGGCACTCGCCGACCAGCTGTGCCATGGCGCGCTCGTGGTCGGCGACTGGCAGCCGTGCGATCTGCTGCGCGCCGCGCCCGACTGGTCGCGCCAGGTCTGCCGGCTGCGCATAGGCAGCGGCGAAACCAGCGTGCACACCGACACCCATTCGCTCGGTGATCCGGCCTGGCTGCTCGCCGACTGGCTGCGCCATGCGACTGAACAGTACGGCACGCTGGGCGCCGGTACGGTCGTGACCACGGGCAGCTGGGTCGGTCTGGCGCGCGCCCAGGCCGGGGACAGCGTGCATGTGCAGTTCGATGGCGTGGGCGAGGCCTGGCTGCAGCTGTGATCGGCGTCCGGTGACCGTCAGTCGTCGGCCATCTGCCTGCCCATGGCCTGCACGAACAGCTGCGCGCCCAGGCCCATGGGCCGCTGCTTGGACCAGACCACGTCGACCCAGAGGCGCAGGCCGTTGCTGAGATTGGAAAACGGCATTTCGACCAGCCGGCCGGCGTCGATGCGCGGCGCGACCAGCGAGC
>NZ_QXMN01000359.1:0-554 GCF_003581445.1 Acidovorax cavernicola
GTACTGCAGTCTGCCGGAGTCACTTCCGGCGGGCGCAAGAGAAGCCACCTTCGGGTGGCTTTTTTCATCGCCGGGCCGTCCCAAGATGAAAAACGCCCCTTCGGGGGGCAGCGGACCTCGCGCAGCGAGGGGAGCGTGGGGGTCCTTTTTCATGGCCGGCACCCGCGGGTGCAGACGCCGCATCGACGCAACAGCTTCTCTGCTCCCAAGCGCAGGGCGGGAAAAAATCGTGAAACTCAGCCTCAAACTGCCTCTGGTCATCGCCGCATCGCTGCTCCTCATGCTGTGCGCCGCGCTGTTCGGAATCCATGCCCTGAACCAGTCGCTCGCCACCTATGCGACGACCGTCAAGGCAAACCATGACAGCGAGCGCGACGTCGCCGACATGGCGCTGGCGTTCAAGATGCAGGTGCAGGAATGGAAGAACGTGCTGGTGCGGGGAACGGACCCCAAGGCCCTGGAGCGGCACTGGAGTGCTTTCAACCAGCTCTCGCGCGACGTGGACGAGAGCAGCCGCAAGCTGATCGCGGCCCTGCCCGCAGGCGAAGCCCGGG
>NZ_QXMN01000360.1:0-554 GCF_003581445.1 Acidovorax cavernicola
GGTGATGCCATTCCATTGACCCAGGGCTCGCCAGTGAAGCTGTATCTGGCAGCGAATCCCATGGCGGGGCTGGAGGGCAAGCTTCGGTATATGGCCTACGATGCCAGCGCCAGGCCAGATGGCAGCTACGCCTATCGGATGCGTGCCGCCATGTCGCTCGATAAGGCGGCTCGCATTGGCCTCAAGGGCACCGCCAAACTGCAAGGAGATTGGGTGCCTTTGGTCTACTGGGTTCTGCGCAAGCCCTGGGCCGTCCTGCGTCAGTTCCTTGCCTGGTAAGTCGACATGGGTACCGCATGGCCTGCTTTGCGCGAGGAGCTGGATTTGTTTCCCGGTCCGGTGCTGCCCGATGGCCAGCCCAGCTGGACTCTGCATGATCCGGTGCGCAATCTTTTTTTTCAGCTGGACTGGGCCAGCTTCGAAGTGCTCAAGCGCTGGCACCTGGGCGCAGCGCAAGCGATTGCACAGGACATCGTCGATCACACGACATTGACGCTCCATAAGGAAGACGTGAATGCTTTTTTCCAGTTTGCGCAGCGAAATGATCTCTTGGA
>NZ_QXMN01000361.1:0-553 GCF_003581445.1 Acidovorax cavernicola
CGGTCTCGATGTGGAAAAGCTCGAAGTCGCGGCCGTCGCCGTGGGCGTGGCCACGGGTGCCTTCGAGGACGCCTGGACCTATGCGCACGAGCGCCAGCAGTTCGGCAAGCCCATCGCCCATTACCAGTCCATACAGCACAAGCTGGCCGACATGAAGACCCAGCTGCATGCGTCCAAGCTGATGCTTTACCACGCTGCGGAAATGGCCACGCGGCACCAGCGCTGTGCGGTGGAAACGTCGATGACCAAGCTGTTCGCGGCCGAGGCTGCGAAGAACATCGCGCTCGAGTGCCAGACGATTTTTGGCGCCTATGGCTATGTGAAGGAAGTCGATACCGAGCGCTATGTGCGCGACGCGCTGCTGATTCCCATCATGGGCGGCTCGTCGGCCATCCAGCGCAACAACATCTACAAGTGGACCAACGCCGGCCTCTGACCGCGCCAGTTTTTCAACGGAGAACCCCATGCATTTCGACGACTACAAGACCATCCAGTTCCATCGCCGCGAGCGCGTGCTGTACGTGACGTTCAATCGTCCCGAAGTGCTCAATGC
>NZ_QXMN01000362.1:0-544 GCF_003581445.1 Acidovorax cavernicola
TGCAGGACAGCCGCGTGGCGCCCATCAGCCCGGCCGTGAAGTTGGACCAGGTCAGGCTGCGCCCGGCCGCGGCGATGATCAGCGAACCGAGCACGCCGTAGGCCGCGCATTCGGTGGCCGTGGCCCAGCCCGCGATCAGCACCCAGACAATGAACACGATCAGCAGCGCGCAGGGGATCAGCGACGCGCTGGCGCGCAGCTTCTGCGCAAACGTGGTCTTGGGCTCCGGTGGCGGCATCAGGTGCTTGTTGCGGATGCTCCACCAGGCGATGTAGCCGCAGAACAGCGCCATCAGCAGGAAGCTGGGAAGAAAGCCCGCCAGGAAGATGCGGATGATCGAGGCGTCGGCCGCGACCGCATAGACCACCATGGTGATCGACGGCGGAATCAGGATGCCCAGCGTGCCCGCCGTGGCCAGCGAGCCCAGCGCCAGCTGTTCGTTGTAGCCGCGCCGCTTGAGCTCGGGCAGCGCCACCTTGCTGATGGTGGCGCAGGTCGCGGCCGAGGAGCCGGACACCGAGCCGAACACGCCGCAGCCCAGGAT
>NZ_QXMN01000363.1:0-543 GCF_003581445.1 Acidovorax cavernicola
GCGTCACCGCATGCGCGAGCATCTGCAGTGCCAGGCGGCGCATGTCCGGTGCCGAGCCCGGGTCGGTGCGGGTGCACAGCGGCTGCATGCGCAGATGGCGCTGCGCGCATTGCGCGAGCGAAGCCATCAGCGTGTCGGCATGGCGGCGCGCGAAAGGCTCGTGCGCTTCGGTCGCGGCGGCGACGATGCAGGACAGTCCCGCATGCAGCGCCAGGTGCTTGATCTGGCGGTAGCTGCGCACCATGCCCCGGGGCTGCATGTCCAGCGGCAGCAGCGGGCGCATCGCATGGCCTTGCAGCAGCGGCGCGAGCTGCTCGACCGGAGCGTGCACGATCACCACCGCATAGCCGCGCGCATAGGCCAGCAGCGGCTCGAGTCCGCCCAGCTGGCGCAGCCCGAGGGCCGCGGGCAGGGTCGCGACCGAGGCCTGCGCGGGACGCGGGCCCAGGCCCGTGGCCTGCCAGGCGGGTTCGGCGAGCAGATCACGCAAGCCCGGCGTCGCCGCGCTTTCCGTCTGGCTCGCGTCGAGCACCAGCACCGGGA
>NZ_QXMN01000364.1:0-542 GCF_003581445.1 Acidovorax cavernicola
CGCGTGCGCTGCTGCTCGAAACCCGCAGCCCCGTGGGCGAGATCGCCGCGCAGCTGGGCTTTGCTTCGGGCTCGCATTTCTCGCAGGCGTTCGCGCGCCATTGGGGCATGACGCCGCTGCGCTGGCGCCAGCAGCACTGACAACACGCCCGCGCCGGTCTCAGCGCAGGAACGCCGCCCTGCCGGCCCATGCGCAGGATTTCGACAAACTGCGCAAGCCCGCGGCATTCGCGCGCCGCGCGCTCTCCATACTGGCGCCTCGACTGTCAACCTGCAATGCACAGGCTCTGGCGCATCCCTGGCGATATGGAGACAAACATGATTTCACGGCGTTCCCTGCTGCTGACCGGCGCAGCCCTGCCCCTGGCCCCCGCGGCGTTCGCACAGACTGCGGCGTTTGCCCGGCGCCCGGTCATCTGGGTCGTTCCCTATCCCGCGGGCGGCTTCGGCGATGCGGTCTCGCGCGTGCTGGCCCAGCACATGACGGCCACGCTCAAGCAGCCCGTGGTGGTCGAGAACAAGCCCGGCGCGGCGGCTACGGCG
>NZ_QXMN01000365.1:0-542 GCF_003581445.1 Acidovorax cavernicola
TGTTGACATGTGAAATGGCGCAGCGTCTTCAATCCGGCGTGAGCTGGGCCTTCTGCACCACGCCTTTCCACTTCGCGATCTCCTGGCGCACGGTCAGGCCCAGCTGCTCGGGCGTGCTGGTGTCGACCACCGCGCCTTGCTCCTCGATGCGCCGCACCACGTCCTTGTCGGCGAGCGCGGTGTTCAAGGCCTTGTTGAGCTGGTCGACCACGGGCCGCGGCGTCTTGCCGGGGGCGAACATCGCGTACCACTGCGTGACTTCCACGCCCTTGACGCCGGCCTCTTCGAGCGTGGGCACATCGGGCAGCAGCGACGAACGCTTGGGGCCGGCGAGCGCCAGCGCGCGCAGCTTGCCGTTCCTGACATGCGTATAGGCCGAGAACAGGCTGGGGAACATGACCTGGGTCTGGCCGGCCATGGTGTCGTTCATCGCGGGTGCCGCGCCGCGGTAGGGCACATGGGCCATTTGCGCGCCGCTTTCGAGCTTGAATATCTCGGCCGTGAAATGCGGCGCCGTGCCGTTGCCCGCGGACGCGTAGTTG
>NZ_QXMN01000366.1:0-539 GCF_003581445.1 Acidovorax cavernicola
ATAAAACTTGACGCGTATGCGGCCCCCCGAATTGCGGGTCGTTCGCGTCTTCGGGGGAGGCGACAGAGTGCATTGCCAATATGCCATTGAGAATGGGTATCATTCATTGATGGTTTTTTCCATTCAACCCTTATGGAGACTTGTGGATGACGCAACCGGCTACGCGACAGGAACGTGACACTTTCGGCCCCATCGAGGTCCAGGCCGACCGGCTCTGGGGGGCGCAAACCCAGCGTTCGCTGCAGAATTTCGACATTTCGGGCGAGCGCCAGCCGCTCGAACTGATCCGGGCGCTGGCCCAGGTCAAGCGCGCTTCGGCCGTGGTCAACCAGCAGCTGGGTCTGCTCGACGCGGCCAAGGCCCAGGCCATCGTCGCCGCGGCCGACGAAGTGATCGCCGGCCAGCATGACGAACAGTTCCCGCTGGTCGTCTGGCAGACCGGCTCGGGCACGCAGAGCAACATGAACGTCAACGAGGTGCTGGCCAACCGCGCTAGCGAGCTGCTGGGCGGCGAGCGCGGCGAAGGCCGGCTGGTGCAT
>NZ_QXMN01000367.1:0-535 GCF_003581445.1 Acidovorax cavernicola
CTTCCGGCTCGGGGCGGTAGCCGGAAGCTTCGATGAAGCGGCGGAACTGCCCCACGGTGACTTCGTGCTGGCCCATGTAGAAGGCGCGGCTGATGCGCACCTGGTGCACCGGGGCCTCGTCCGCCAGCAGCTCAAAGCGCTGGCGTTCGAGCAATGGAAAGTCGCGCGCCAGCACTTCGGGGTCCTCGGCGCTGCCCATGGCAAAACTGCCGGCGGGAATGCGCACGAAAGCCATGCCCAGCGAGTTGCTCCACACGGCGGAGCCCGTCGGCTGCAGGGCCGGCGCCGCGTCCTGCGCGGCGGCTGTGGCGGCAAGCAGCGCGAGGGCGCAGGCGAAGGCGGGCGCGAAGTGGGTCATGCTGGCATCTCCCGGAGCGGCCACGGCGGCCTTGGAAGAAGTGTAGGCGGGGCCGGGCGCGCCCGGGTGTTTCTGGGCTGTGCCCCGGCCTGCCCGCTGCCGCTCAGTCTGCGTCGGCGCCTGCGCGCTTGATCTGCAGCGCCGCGTCATAGAGCGCGTTGCGGGGCGCGCCCGTGA
>NZ_QXMN01000368.1:0-532 GCF_003581445.1 Acidovorax cavernicola
GAATATGTGGTCGTCGATACCGACGCGGTCTGCGCGGCCATCAAGGATGTGTTCGTCGACACGCGCGCCATCGTCGAGCCTTCGGGCGCGCTGGCCGTGGCGGCGATCAAACAATATGTCGCCACGCACAAGACCAAGGGCGAGACCTATGCCGCCATCCTGTGCGGCGCGAACATGAATTTCGACCGCCTGCGCTTCGTCGCCGAACGCGCCGAAGTCGGCGAGGAGCGCGAAGCGCTGTTCGCGGTCACCATCCCCGAGGAACGCGGCAGCTTTAAGCGCTTCTGCGAAGTCATCGGCAAGCTGCCCGGCGGCCAGCGCAACGTGACCGAGTTCAACTACCGCATCAGCCACCAGCAGCGCGCGCATGTGTTTGTCGGCCTGACCACGGCGGCCAAGGGCGAGTCGGAAAAGATCGCCAAGAACTTCCAGAAGAACGGCTTCGAGGCGCTCGACCTGACGTTCGACGAGCTGGCCAAGGAACATCTGCGCCACATGGTCGGCGGCCATTCGCCGCTGGCGCAGGAAGAGC
>NZ_QXMN01000023.1:0-107225 GCF_003581445.1 Acidovorax cavernicola
CTTCCTCACACGCCCCCGCCTTGCCCTCGCCGTTGCCGCCGCCGGCCTCCTGACGACCGGCCCGGCCTTCGCCCTGGCCCGCGAGTTCGATGTGAAGGGCGGCGAGTTGCGGCCCGCGCTCGACGCCTACATCGCGCAGTCGGGCGTGCAGCTCATCTACAAGGTGGAAGACGTCAAGGACCTTTCGACCCGGGGCATCAAGGGCAAGATCGCCGCCGACGCGGCGCTGGACCGCCTGCTGGACGGCACTCGCCTGCGCGTGCGGCGCGGGCAGGACGGCGCGATGGTGCTGATCGCACCGGCCCGGTCGCCCGCGGCGGCGCGTCCGGACCCGCCGCCGCGCGCCGTCGAGTAATACGATGGAATTCAGCCGTCGCCTGCGCGACGGCCTCGGCAGGCCATAGCCTCGCGCGGCGCACCGAATTGGCGCAGATTTTTGTGCATTTATGCGCATTTCTCGCTCTTTCTGACAAACTACCTGCGCAACGCGCGCCGGGTGTGAGCTGTGCCTTCATGGCCGGCCGGTGGTCCCAGCGCTTTCCCGCGCTGCCTGCACGACGCCCATGAAATTTTTCGCGAACGGGAAACCCCGCATCAGCCTGAACACACGCCTCAGCGTCGGCGTCGCGGTCGTCGTTCTGGCCACCACCTTCGGCATCGCCACGGTGGCGCTGCATCTGGTCAAGGACCGCATGCAGGCCTCGATCGCCAACGAGGAGTTCGCGCGGCTGTCGGCCATCGCGAACGCGGTGGATCAGAAGTTCGCCAGCCGGCGCATCCTGCTGAAATCGATCGCCGAGAGCGTGGGGTCGCACGGCTTCACCACCGCCGCGCCGCTGCAGGCCTTTCTCGAAAAGCACCAGTCCTTGCGAGCAGCGTTCGACAACGTCGCCTTCCTCGACCTAGACGGCGACCTGGTCGCCAACCTGAACGGCGCACGGCAGATCGGCAAGGTGAACGTGAAGGACCGCACGTACTTCAAGGACACAGTCGCCTCGCGCACGGGCGTGATCTCCGAGCCTTATCGCAACCGACTCAACGGCCTGGCGCAGGTCGCCATCACCGAGCCCGTGCTCGATGCGGCCGGCCGGGTGCTGTTCGTGATCTCGGGCTCCATCAACCTGAAGGAGCGCAACATCCTGGGCGAGCTGGCGGACGTGCGCTTCGGCCAGACGGGCTACGTGTTCATCACCACCGCCGACGGCGTCGTGATCGACCACCCGCTGGCCGACCGCGTGCTCAAGCAGGCCAACGCGGCCATGGCCGACGACGCACCCGACATCGACCGCGCGCTGTCCGGCTTCGAAGGCACGATCGAAGGCGTCAACCACGCGGGCGTGCGCGGCCTGTACGCCTTCAAGCGCATCCGCCAGGCCGACTGGGTCATGGGCTCCATGTACCCGCGCCACGAGGCCTTTGCCCGCATCGACGCCATCGAGCGCACCGCCTGGATCGGCGCCTTCGTGCTGGCGCTGCTGGCCGGCGCGCTGGCGCTGGCCGTGGCACAGCGGCTGCTGCGCCCGCTCACCTGGCTGCACCGCCGCATGCTCGATGCCCATGCCTCGCCCGACCGGGCGGCGGTGGCGCGCACCTACCCGCACGACGAGATCGGCGACCTGTCGCGCACCTTCGACCGGCTCATGCAGCAGCGCCAGACGAGCGAGAAGTTCCTGCGCGACATCACCGACAACCTGCCGGCCATGATCTCGCACGCCGACGCGCAGGGCCGCTACACCTTCGTGAACGCGCGGCTGTGCGAGGAACTCGGCTACAACGCCGACGAGCTGGTGGGCCAGCCCGTGCAGAGCATGAGCGGCCTGCACGACGACCCGGTGCTCGAGAACAACCTGCGGCGCGTGCTGGCCGGCGAGGCCGTGTCCTTCGAGCGGCGCGGCGCCGCGCACCGGGACGAGGAGGAGCACTTCTTCCAGACCGACTTCATCCCCGACCTCGACCCGCAGGGGCAGGTGCGCGGCTACTACGCGATGACCTTCGACATCACGCAGCGCAAGCGCATCGAGCTGGAGCTGGCGCACAGCGAAGCGCAGATCCGCACCATTGCCGACAACATTCCGGCGCTGGTGTCGCACGTCGACGCGACGCTGCACTACACCTTCGTCAATGCGAAAGTGCGCGCGCTGCACCACGACAACGCGCTGGTCGGCCGGTGGATGCCGGGCATCCGGGGCGAGGCCGATTTCGCCGTGGTGCGGCCGCACATCGAGCGCGCCCTGGCGGGCGAGACCGTGATCGTCGAGAAGGCCGGCGACGCCGCACTGGGCATCGGCGAGCGCACCTTCAAGGCCCACTACATTCCCGACCACGATGCCGACGGCACCGTGCACGGCGTGTTCGCGATGACCTTCGACATCACCGACGAAGTGAACATCCGCCGCGCCCTCACGCAGCAGGAAAAGCGCCTGCGCGACGTGACCGACAACATCCCGGCGCTGGTGGCCTACTTCGACCGCGACGAGAACTGCCTGTACGGCAACAGCCGCGCACGGCGGATGGCGGGCCTGGACGAACGCGCGCCGCTGGACGGCGTGACGCTGCGCTCGGCCGTGGGCGAGGCGGTGTACGCGCAGCACACGCCCCACCTGCCCCAGGTGCTCGCCGGCAAGGCGGCGATGTACCCGGTGCAGGTGCCGGTCGGCGACCGGGAGGCGCACTTCCAGGTGAACCTGATTCCCGACAAGGACCTGGCGGGCGGCGTGCCGGGCTTCTACCTCATGACCTTCAACGTCACGGCGCTGAAGGAGGCCGAGCGCAAGCTGATCGAACTGGCGCGCATGGACGTGCTGACCGGCCTGCCCAACCGGCTGGCCTTCAACGAGCACCTGCCCGCGGCGCTGTCGCGCGCGCGCCGCGCCGAGGGCGGCATGGCGCTGATGTTCCTGGACATCGACCACTTCAAGGCCATCAACGACACGCTCGGCCACGCCATCGGCGACGGCGTGCTGGCCGAATACGCCCGGCGCCTGCGCACCAGCGTGCGCGAAACCGACACCGTGGTGCGCCTGGCGGGCGACGAGTTCGTGGTGGTGCTCGAGAACGTGCGCTCGCAGGACGCGGTGGCGGGCGTGGCGCAGAAGATCGTCGCGTACATCGGGGCACCGGTGTTCGATGTGGACGGCCGGCGGCTGGACGTCACGACCAGCATCGGCATCGCGTTCCTCGAGACGGTCGATGCCACCGTCGAGGCCGGGGAACTGCTCGCACGCGCAGACACGGCGCTCTACGCCGCCAAGTCGCAAGGCCGCAACAGATTCGCTTTTTTCCAATAGCGTCGGACACCGCGCCACGCACCTCACACAACCACCAGGAGATCGATCCATGGCAGCCACCGAAGTCGTCATGCCCGAACAGCTCGTGCAGGAGCTCGAACTGCAAAGCCGCATGCCGATCGCGCGCATCGGCCAGGCGCTGATGTCGCTGGGCATGGTCACGCAGACGCAACTGGACGCGGCGCTCAAGCAGCAGCAGCGCGAGCCCACCGTGCCGCTGGGCGAGACGCTCGTGCGCATGGGCGTCGTGAGCCGCGGCCAGCTGCAGACCGCGCTGGTGCGCAAGATGGGCTATCCGCTCGTGAACCTGCATGTGTTTCCGGCCGCGGCCGACGCGCTGCGCAAGGTCAGCCACGAAGCCTCGCGGCGCCTGCAGGTGATGCCACTGATGCTGCACGGCGGGCGCCTGGTGCTCGCACTCGACGACCCGGCCAACCGGCACGCGGTGATCGACGAGGTGGAGTTCATCGCGCAGATGAAGGTGATCCCCGTGCTGGGCCAGTGCCTGGACCTGGACGGCGTGCTGCACAAGGCCTACGAGAAGGTCGGCCAGGTGGCGCCCGAGCGCCCTGTGGTCGACATGAACGACCCGATGCGCCCGCTCGAGTTCGACATGACGGGCACCAGCACGCTGCTGAAGACGCTCGAGAAGGAGGAGTCGGCCGCCGCGCCCGCCGCCGGCGAGGCGCCAGTCGAGCAGTCGGACAACTCGCTGGTGCGCATGATCAACAGCATGATCCTGGAGGCGCACCGCGAGGGCGCGTCCGACATCCACATCGAGAGCGACCCGGGGCAGGAAAAGACGCGCATCCGCTTTCGCCGCGACGGCCGGCTCTACACCTACCTGGAGTTGCCACCCAGTTATCGCAACGCAGTGGTCGCGCGCGTGAAGATCATGTGCGACCTGGACATCAGCGAAAAGCGCAAGCCGCAGGACGGCAAGATCAATTTCTCGAAGTACTCGCCGCAGCACCGCATCGAGCTGCGCGTGGCCACGATCCCGACCAACAACGGCCTGGAAGACGTGGTGATGCGCATCCTGGCCTCGGCCAAGCCCATTGCGCTGGACGCGCTGGGCCTGTCGGAGCGCAACCTGGCGCAGTTCGCGCAGGCGGTCGACCGGCCCTACGGCATGGTGCTGTGCGTGGGCCCGACGGGCTCGGGCAAGACCACCACGCTGCACTCGGCGCTCATGCGCATCAACACGCCCGAGCGCAAGATCTGGACGGCCGAAGACCCGATCGAGATCACGCAGCCCGGCCTGCGCCAGGTGCAGGTGAACCCGCGCATCGACTGGACCTTCGCCAAGGCGCTGCGCGCCTTCGTGCGCGCCGACCCCGACGTGATCATGGTCGGCGAGATCCGCGACGCCGAGACCGCGAAGACCGCCATCGAGGCCTCGCTCACCGGCCACCTGGTGCTGTCGACGCTGCACACCAACAGCGCGCCGGAAACGGTGACGCGCCTGCTCGACATGGGCATGGACCCGTTCAACTTCGCCGACTCGCTGCTGGCGGTGCTGGCGCAGCGGCTGGTGCGCTGCCTGTGCCCGCAGTGCGTGCAAAGCCGCCCCGCGACGAGCGAGGCGGTCGAGGAACTGCTGGCCGACTACATGCACGCCTTCGGCGCGCAGGACACGCCCGCCGCGCGCGACGCCGTGCGCGCCGAGTGGGTGCAACGCCACGGGCGCGACGGCCAGCTGCAGACCTGGACGAGCACCGGCTGCAAGCACTGCGACGACACCGGCTTCAAGGGACGCGTGGGCATCCACGAACTCATGGTGATGTCGAAGGGCCTGCGCCGGCTGGTGCAGGGCGGTGCCCGCGCCGAGGAACTGCAGGACGCGGCCATGCGCGAAGGCATGCGCACGCTGCGTCAGGACGGTATCGAGAAAGTGCTGGCCGGCCGCACAACTTTGGAAGAAGTGCGCGCGACCAGTAACGTCTGAAAAACAGGAAAGGAAAGGGCGCGGCTCAGGCCGCGTCCCAGGCCACCGCCGGCATCGCGCCGATGGCCGGCCGGGCGAACAGGTAGCCCTGGAACAGCTCCACGCCGAGCTGGCGCAGTGCGCGCACCTCTTCGGCCGCCTCGACGCCTTCGGCGATCACGCGGATGTTCAGCTCGTCGCAGGTGGCGACAAAGCCCCGCACGATGGTGAGCCGCACCGGATCGGCATGGATGCCGCGGATCAGGCTCAGGTCGAGCTTCACCACGTCGGGCTGGAACGCGGCCAGCAGTTCGAAGCCCGCGTAGGCAGCACCGAAATCGTCGATGGCCGAGGTGAAGCCGTGGCGCTTGAAGGCACGGAAGGTGGAGGCCAGGCCGGGCAGGTCGCGCACGCGCTCGCCCTCGGTGATCTCGAACATCAGCTGGCGCACGGAAAACTTGCTGCGCTTGGCCGCGGCGATGGCGGTGCGGAAGCACTCGGCCTGTCCCGCGACGTCGTTGGGCATGACATTGAGGCTGAGCCGGGACGTCATGCCGAGCGCCGCCGCCATCTCGATGGCCTTGACGCGGCAGGCCTCGTGGAACGCGAAGCGATCCACCGGATTGACGCGCCCGAGCACTTCGGCGGCGCCTTCGCCCGACAGCCCGCGCACCAGCGCCTCGTGCGCATAGATGCTGCGCCGGCCCAGGTCGACGATGGGCTGGAACGCCATGGTGAAGTCCGACCGAAGACCAGACGGGCTGGCGGCGGCTGGGGAAGCGGTTGTCACGGGAATCGAAGACCTCGCGGGCAAACAAGGGACCCGAGGCGCCGGTCGGCGTCTCAATCCGGCAAATGTAAACCCATCCGTCGCTGCCGGGCGAACGCCAAGGGGTTGTCGCGCGGGGTGGCGGCGACGCCACACCGGCCGGGCAGACTGAACGCTTATTCATTCCTTCCCGGCTTTCCAAAAGTAAGAGCTGTCTCTCATGGCCGCCGCCGGTACGTGTCCTACGTGCCTTCGGGGTGAGCTTGGTTAGAAACGGGGCGTCCACCGAAGGCCGTGGCGGCACCCGTGCCGCCGGTTCCAGCCCACCCATGAAAGGCTTCGTCCGATGCGTTCCTCGCCCCGCCTCTTCCTTCGTGCCCTGGCCCTCGCCGCATGCCCGGCCGGCGCGCTGCTCGCCGTCGCGCCCGCCGCACAGGCGGCCACCGCCACCACCACCTTCCAGGTGACGGCGACCGTGCTCAAGGCCTGCCTCATGACAACCCCCGGCACGCTGGCCTTCGGCAGCTACGACCCCGCGTCCGCCACCCCGCTGGCCGGCACCACCAGCCTGAACGTGACATGCACCTTCGGCACGCCCTATTCCATCGGCCTGAATGCCGGCACCGGCACGGGCGCGACGATCACCACGCGCGCCATGACCAGTCCGACGGCGGGCGCGGGCAACAACTCGCTGGCGTACGGCCTCTTCAAGGAAAGCACCTACGCGACCAACTGGGACAACAGCACCTCCGGCACCGGCTACACCGGCAGCGGCCTGCCGCAGGCACGCACGATCTACGGCCGGATTCCGGTCGGCCAGTACACGGCCGGGCCAGCCACCGACTATGCCGACACCATCACCCTCACGCTGACCTACTGACCGACCGCAGGCACCGACGGAATGCGCCGCGCCCTCCTGCTGTGGGCCGCCCTGTGGCCCTGCCTGCTCGCGCCGGTCGGCGCGGCGGCGGCGAGCCTGAGCGTGGCGCCGCTACGCATCGCGCTCACGCCCGAGCGGCCGGTGGCCTCGCTCACCATGGGCAACGGCGAAGACACCGAAGTGGCGGTGCAGGCCGAAGTGCTGCACTGGTCGCAGGACCGCGACGGCAACGACATCTACGAACCCACGCGAGACGTGCTGGTGAACCCCGCGATCTTCCGCATGCCGCCGGGCGGGCGGCAGATCGTGCGGCTGGGCCTGCAGGTGCCGGCCGAGGCCCGCGAACGCAGCTACCGGATCTTCCTGCGCCAGCTGCCGCGCGACCAGGCGCTGCCCAGGGACGGCGCGGCCGGCGCGACGGTGCAGACGCTGCTGCGCATCGGCGTGCCGGTGTTCGTGCCGCCCGCGCAGCCAAAGCACGCGCTGCAGTGGTCGCTGCAGGCCGCCCCCGCGGGCTACCGGCTCGTGCTCGACAACCAGGGCAGCGAGCACATTCAGCTCACGCAACTGGTGGTGCGCCGCGAGAACGGCACCGAGCTGCTGCGCAGGAGCCTGTCGCTCTATGCGCTGGCCGGGCAGTCGGCGGCGGTCGCGCTGGAGCTGGCGACGCTGCCGCCGGACACCCGCCTGCAGATCGAGGCCGCCACCGATGCGCCCGAGGCGCAGTCCACCGCCACCGTGCGCGTCCCCCGTGCGCCTGCCGAGCCGCGCTAGCGCCTGGGCGTGCTGCTGGCTGGGCCTGGGTGTCGCCTGCGCACAGACCGCGCCCGCCACCGCGACGCCCGGCGCCTCCGATGCCTTGGCCCCCGCGATCCTCGACGTGCGCATCAACGGCCAGAGCCAGCCCGCGCCGCGTCCGCTGCTGCGGCGCGGCGCGCAATGGCTGGTGGCGGAACCCGATCTCGAGGCCTGGCGTCTCGTGAAACCCGCGGCACCGGCCTTGCACCGAGAAGGCACCGACTACTACGACCTGCAGGCGCTGCCCGGCGCGCAGCTGCGGCTCGACGAGAGCACCCAGAGCCTGGAGCTCACCGTGCCCGCCGAGGCCTTTGCATCCGGTCCCCCGCAGGCGGCCGTCTCCGACCGGCCGCCGCTGTCGCCTTCGGCCTTCGGCGCCTTCCTCAACTACGACCTGGCGCTGCAGCACGACCGCGACGGCACACGGCTTTCGGGCTACTTCGATGCGGCCGCCTCGGGCGAATGGGGCCTGGTGGGCACGAGCTTCGTCACCGGCCAGTCCGCATTCGGCGGCAGCAGCGGCAACGGCGGACGCGGCACGACGCGGCTGGACAGCTACTTTCGCCGCGACGACCCCGTGCGGCTCACGCGCCTCACGGTGGGCGATTCGGTCACGCAGGCGGCCGCGTGGTCCACGCCCTTCCGCTTCGGCGGCGTGCAGTTCGGCACCCGCTTCGGGCTGCAGCCCGGCTACATCAGCTACCCGATGCCGACCTTGCGCGGCGGCGCGGCCGTGCCGTCGGCGGTGGAGGTCTACGTGAACGACACGCTGCGCTACCAGCGCCGTGTCGATGCCGGCCCGTTCGCGCTCAGCGACGTGCCCGTGCTCACCGGCGCGGGCGAAATGCGCTTCGCCGTCACCGACGCGCTCGGCGTGCAACGCACCGTGACCACGCCCTACTACGTGAGTTCGAACCTGCTGCGCGCGGGGCTGTCCGACTACTCGCTGGAGGCCGGTTGGACGCGCCTGCGCTACGGCGAACGCAGCTTCGACTACGGCCCGCCCTTCGTGGCCGGCACGTGGCGCTACGGCGTGAACGACAGCGTGACCGTCGAGGCGCGCGGCGAAGCCAGCGCGCGCAGCCAGACTGCGGGCGCTGGCGTGACCTGGGTGTGGGGCACGGTGGGCGAGTTCTCGCTGCACGGCGCCGCGAGCCGCAGCCGCGACGGTCAAAACGGCCGCCTCTGGCGCGCGGCCTACACGCGCACCAGCGACGAATGGAACTTCTCGGTGAGCCGGCAGGTGGCCAGCCGCGGCTTCACGCAGATCGCCTGGCACGACAGCCCGGTGCACACCGATGCACAGACCCAGGTCTTCGCGGGCCGCTCGCTGGGTCGCTGGGGCACGCTCGGCGCCAGCCACACGCAGCTGCACTACAACACCGGCGAGCACATCGGCGTGACCACGGCCAGCTGGTCCATCGGCGTGGGCGGCAATGCCTGGCTCGGCACCTACGTGGCCCGCACCCGCCAGGACGGCAAGCGCCCGACGACCTCGGTCGGACTGAGCCTCACCTTCGCGCTCGGCGAGCGCCGGCACGCAGCGCTCTCGCTGCAGCGCGAGAACACCGGCCGCCACTCGGCCGTGGCCGAGGTGGTGCAGCAACCGCCCGGCGACGCGGGCTGGGGCTGGCGGCTGCGCGCCGCCGACGGCGACAACGCGCGCAGCGAGGCGGGCGTCGACCTGCGCGGCCGCTACGGCATGCTCACGGCGGAAGCCGCGCGCGCGCAGGGCCAGACCGCGGTGCGCCTGCGCGCCAGCGGCGCCGTCGGCCTGGCGGGCGGGCTGCCCTTCGCCACGCGTCAGTCGGACGATGCCTTCGCGCTCGTCACCGTGCCCGGCGCCGCGAACGTGAAGGTCTACCGCGAGAACCAGCCCTGGACCACCACCGACAGCGAAGGCCGCGCCGTCGTCTCGGGCCTGCGCGCCTACGAGCCGAACCACATCAGCATCGACAACGGCGACCTGCCCATCGAGGCGCAGGTGCGCAGCGACGCGCTGCGCGTGGTGCCGCGCTTCAAGGGCGTGGCACAGGCCAGCTTCGACATCGCACGCGACACGGTGGCGAACGTCACGGTGCTGCTGCCCGACGGAACCCCGCTGCCGCCGGGCATCGACGTGGCGCGGCCGGCGCGCGGCACCTCGCTGCTGTCGGGCTTTCACGGCCTCGTGTCGATCGAAGACCCGCAACCGGGCGAAAGCCTCGAAGCCCGCTGGAAGAGCGGCCATTGCCGCTTCACGCTCGGCGCGCCCGACCGCGCCGCCGGCGCCCTGCCCGCGATGGGACCTTACCGATGCCTGCCCGTGTCACCGCCCCCACGCTGACGGCCGCCCTGCTCGCGCTGGCCGGGTTGCTGGCCCCGCGCGCCGCGTCGGCCGCGTGCACGGGCGTGGGCTTGTTCAGCTGCAGCGCCACGGTCAGCGCGGGTTCGCCGCTCGCGTTCGGCAACTACGATCCCGCCGTTGCAACGCCTCGGGACAGCACCTCGACCGTCACGGTCGTCGGCACGGTCACGGGCGTGGGCATCCTGGTGACACTGTCCTATTCAGTGAGCCTCAGCGCAGGCTCGGCGGGCACCATTGCGGCCCGGCAGATGACCGGGCCGAGCACCACGCCACTGGCCTACAACCTCTACACCACGAACGCGCGCGGCACGGTCTGGGGCACCAACAGCGTCAACGACAGCTACAGCGCCCTGGCTTCCATCGGGGGCACCGTCACCTCACGCCCCTACACCGTGTATGGCCGCATCCCGCCCGGCCAGTACGTGGCGCCGGGCGGCTACGGCAGCACGATCACGGTGACGGTGACCTACTGATTCCCACCTGCCGAGACAAGGCTTCGCTCAGCCGTTCAGCATGCCCGCCAGGCGCCTGGCGATGAGTTCGTCGGCCTGCGCCATGATGCGGTCGATGAGCTCGGCGCAGCTGGGCACGTCGTGGATCAGCCCGGCCACCATGCCGCAGCTCCAGGCGCCGGCGTCCATGTGGCCTTCGGTCATCACCTTCGGGTAGATGCCGGCGACCTGGTCCATGATGTCGTCGATCTTCAGCGCGTCGCCCTTCTCGCGCTCGATCTCGATCAGGCGCTCCACCCCCGCGTTGTTGATCACGCGCTCGGTGTTGCGCAGCGACCGCATGATCAGTCGCGTGTCGAGTTCCGAGGCATTGACGATGGCCTGCTTCACGTTGGCATGCACCGGCGCTTCCTTGGTCGCAATGAAGCGCGTGCCCATGTTCATGCCTTCGGCGCCCAGCGCGAGCGCGGCCACGAGGCTGCGGCCGTCGGCCATGCCGCCCGAGGCGACGAACGGGATCTTCAGCTCTTCGGCCGCGCGCGGCAGCAGGATCATGTTGGGCACATCGTCCTCGCCGGGATGGCCGCCGCACTCGAAACCGTCCACGCTCACCGCGTCGCAGCCGATGCGCTCGGCCTTGAGCGCGTGGCGCACCGAGGTGCACTTGTGGATCACCTTGATGCCTGCCGCCTTCAGCGCGGGCATGTAGGCCTCGGGGCTGCGGCCCGCGGTCTCCACCGCCTTGATGCCGCCTTCGACGATGGCCGCGATGTACTCGGGGTACGGCGGCGAGGCGAAGGTCGGCAGGAAGGTGAGGTTCACGCCGAAGGGCTTGTCGGTCATCTCGCGGCAGCGCGCGATTTCGCGGGCCAGCAGCTCGGGCGTCTTCTGCGTGAGGCCCGTGATGATCCCCAGGCCGCCAGCGTTGGAGACGGCCGCAGCCAGCTCGGCAAAGCCGACGTAGTGCATGCCGCCCTGGATGATCGGGTGGCGGATGCCGAAGAGTTCGGTGATGCGGGTTTTCAAGGGAACGTCCTTTGGTCGGGGTTGCTGGGAAGGAAAGAGAAGGAGAAAGAGAAAAAGAAGAATCAGGGCGGCGAGATGACGCGCAACACGTCGCGCGCCATGGCCTTCATCCAGGCGGTGTCGCTCTTGAGTTCGGACTCGGCAAAGGTCTTGGCGAAGGTGGGCCGCGCCATCTTTGCGTAGTTCAGCGTGCCGAAGATGAGCGTGAGCACCACCACGGCCGAGAGGTCGTTGCGCACCAGGCCGCCCTTCTGCGCCGCGGCCACCAGGCCCAGGCTGGCTTGCAGGAAGCCTTCGAGCGGCCGGGTCTGCGCATGCTGGATGCGCTCGGCGTTGTCGAGCAGTTCGCGCGTGACCAGCTTGAAGCCCGTGGGCCGCGCGTGCATCCATTCGACCTGCAGCGCGACAAAGGCCTGCACCCGCGCGGGCAGGTCGGGCGCCGCCTCGACGCGCCTGCAGATGCGTGCCGTCAGGTCTTCGGCCTGCTTCTCGAGCACGGCGCGGTACAGCACCTCCTTGCTCGGGAAGTGATGCAGCAACCCCGGGTTGCCGACCTCGCAATCGCGTGCGATGGCCGACAGCGACGCGCCCTGGAAGCCGTGGTCGGCGAAGTGCTGCTCGGCACGCGCGAGGATGAGTTCTTTGCGGGAGGGGGCAAGCGTGGCCATCGGGTGATTGATTCTTGAGCGCGTCACGCCAAGCGCGCGCCGCGAAAACGCAACCGACGATCAGACGCGATGCGCACCATTCTTTCTTGTGTCTTGTGGTCTGGTTGTTGCACGCGCGACACCCGCTCGCATCAGTGCTCAGCCTGCATCGCCGCCACGCGCTGCGCCAGCTGCGCATGGAAGCGCGGTGCGCTGTACTCGAAGGTGCCGAAGCTCAGTGCCTCGTTCGCGCCCGACGCCAGCCCGGCCTGGATCGATTCGGCCAGCGCGTAGTCTTCCGCGAGCGTGCGCCGGTACAGCGCGACATTGGCGTCCCAGTGTGCCGTCGCCTTCTCCGAAGCCGGTGCTTCGGGAATCAGCGTGAGTTCGTGCACCCGCGTGCGCGTGGCGCCCAGCGGCTCCAGCATGCTGAGCTGCGCGTGGTCGGGCTGCACGAGGATGGTCGTGTTGGGGAAGAAGAAGTAGGTCAGATTGCCGTAGCGCCGCGGGTCGAAGCCGGTGGCTTCGGGCTGGTGCTCCTCGAACTTCGACTTGAGCAGGTACAGGCGCCGGTTCAGGTCGAACTCGTCCACGATCTGCAGGTTGTGCAGGAACATGTGGGCGATGGTCTCGCGGTGCGCCACCTTGAAGTGGTACGCCTCGAAGGAGCCGTCGACCAGCAGCTTCCAGTTGGCCTCGACCTCGTAGCTGCGCGGTGCATAGGCCACGGGCGCGCGCAGCCCCGCCAGCGATTCGAGGTTGTCCATGAGCGCCCCCAGATGCGCGCCGGGGTCGCTGCCTGCCAGCAATGGATCGCACACGACCCAGACCACGCCCGCACGCTCGACCGTGGCCAGCCGACGCAGGCCCGATTCGTCCTGCTTCAAACAGGGAAAGCCGAAGGACTCCGGCACGCCGCGCAAGGCGCCGTCGGGCTTGTAGGTCCACGCGTGGTAAGGACAGACGAAGGCGCGCGCCTCGCTGCCGCTGCCCTCGGGCACCACGCGCGCGCCGCGGTGGCGGCACACGTTGAGGAAGGCCTGCACCTGCCCGCTCTCCTGGCGCACCAGCAGCAGCGGCACGCCGGTGTGCGTGAGCGACAGCCACGCACCCGGCGATGCGAGCGACGCGCTGGCGACCACCGGCTGCGGGTGTCGCTGCAGCAGCCGCTGCTCGTCGCGCGCGATGGCCTCGTCGGTGTACTGGCCGACCGGCACGCGCTCGCCCTCCCCTTGCGCGTCGGCGCGCCCGGCCAGCAGGGCCGTGGTGGCTCGGCGATGGAGTTCGGCTGCGAAGTTCTCGCTCATCGGGGGCTTTCTGGTCGATGCGATACCGATCCAGTCTACCGACTGACCAGTCGGTACGTCAATCGCCCCCGGTGTCCCCGATGCGTCAGGCCGGCTTGCGCAGGAAGCCCTGCTGGGCGCCGTTGCGGTTGGGCGCGAAGCCGTTGGCCTGCAGCGTTTCTTCGGTGGTGTCGTAGAACACGCCGATCTTCATGATCTCGCGCGCCTGCTGCGCGGTGGCGATGGGGCGGCCGAACTCGGTCGAGATGCGCACCAGCTGTTTGATCTGCTCGACCGAACTCATCTTGCCGGTGCGGGTCTGGTTCCACAGCACGTCCTCGATGCCGCAGCGCACGTGCAGGCCCAGGGCGATGCCGATCATGTTCACGGGCAGCACGTTGAGCACCGAGCTTTCCACCGTGACCACCGAGCCGTCGGGTGCGGCGCGCAGGAAGTTGGCCAGGTTGTAGATGTTCGCCTGGTCCATGCCGCCGCTGATGGCCACCCAGTTCATCACCAGCGGCCCCTTGTAGACGCCGCGGCGGATCATCCGCTCGATGGTCTCGAAGCTGTTGATGTTGTAGCACTGGAACTCGCTCTGGATGCCCGCGGCCGTGAGGCGGCGGATGTGCTCCTCCACCCAGCTGGGGTTGGAGGGAACGATCATGTCCTTGTACGTCGAATAGAGCCTCGGGTCGCCGCGCGACAGCCCCTTGAAGTCGTCCAGGCCGGCGTGCTCGGTCACGTTCATCTGCGTGGTGTTGACGGTCACGGTCACCTGGTCGGGACGGGGCGTGAGTTCGGCCAGCATGTGGCGCGTGTCGTCGCTCAGCCACTTGGCCGCGGCGCCGTCGTCCTCGGGCGCGAAGCTGATCGAGCCGCCCACCTGGATGATCATCTCGGGCACCCGCGCGCGCACGCCGGCGATCAGTTCGTTGAACATCGACAGCCGCTTGCTCCCCCTGCCGTCGGCCTCGCGCACATGCAGGTGCAGCACGGTGGCGCCGGCTTCGTAGCAATCGACCGCCTTCTGGATCTGGTCTTCCATCGTGACCGGAATGTCTTCGGGGAAGTCGGCGGGAATCCACCCCGGCGCATAGGGCGCGGCCGTGATGATCAGGGGCTGCTGGTTCTCGGGGTACAGGTGGCCGTCGAGGAAGTTCATGGGTTTTGTCTCCGGTGGGAAGGTTGCTCTGGCGCCAAAAGTGTCTGGCGCACTCCGGAAAACCTCTTGCTTATCTGGGACGGCGACTTGTCCTTGCGGGACATTGAAACGCTCACAATCGGGCCATCATCGAGACACTGCAATCCAGGATCAGCCCGGGCGAGCACGGGGCTGCTGAAGAATCCACCATGAAACACCTCGGCCGTCTGATGCGCAGCGCGAGCCTCAGCGGCTACATGGACCTGGTGCGCTCGCTCGGCCGGGACCCGCATGCCTTCCTGCGCACCGTGGGCCTGAAGGCCCAGTTGCTCGAGCACCCCGAGATGCTGATTCCGGGCGACGCTGTGCGCGAGCTGCTCGAGATCACCGCGCGCGCCACGCGCACCGAAGACTTCGCGCTGCGGCTCGCGGCGCAGCGCAAGCTCTCGGCGCTCGGGCCGATCAGCGTCGTGCTGCGCGAAGAGCCCACGCCCCGCGACGCGCTCGACACGCTGGGCCGCTACCTGAAGCTGGTGAACGCCTCATTGAGCTTTCGCCTGGAGGACTCGGGCGACATGGTCATCCTGCGCGAAGACCTGCTGCCCAGCCCCGGGCTGCCGATGCGCCAGTCGATGGAGTTGGCCGTGGGCATCATGTTCCGCGTGCTCACCGAGCTGATCGATCCGCAGTGGCGGCCGCAGCAGGTCTGCTTCACGCACCGCCCGCCGGCAGACGTGTCGGCGCACCGCGCCTTCTTCGGGCGTCACGTCAAGTTCAACCAGGATTTCAATGGCCTCGTGTGCCTGGCGGCCGACCTGCGCAAGCCGCGCGAATCAGGCGACCAGGGCGCGGCGCGTTTCGCACGCGAGTACCTGGAGGCGGCCCTGAAAGACCGTGGCGAGAGCACGCGCGAGGCCTGCCGCGAACTCATCCTCGCGCTCATGCCCGGTGGCGGCTGCACGGCGCAGGAAGTGGCGCGGCACCTGCGCGTCGATCGCCGCACGCTGCACCGCCGGCTCGAGGCCGAAGGCTTCACCTTCAGCAGCCTGCTCGACCATGTGCGCTCCGACCTCGTCAAGCGCCACCTGCGCGACAGCGACCTGCCGCTGAGCGAAGTGGCCGAGCTGCTGGGCTTCTCGGGGCCCAGCAGCTTCAGCCACTGGTTCCGCAATCACTTCGGCTGCAGCGCCTCGCAGTGGAGCAAGCAGACGGCCGGTGCGGTGGCTCAGGGGGCGGTGCGCGCGCTCTGAGTCAGGCCTTCAAGACGGAGGGCATGCGAAAGGCACTCCAGCAGGTGCCAGACCGCGTGCGTGAAATGCCTTGTCACCGCCATGCGCACTCATTCGCGCTCACGCCGCCTTGCGCAGGAAGCCCTGGTTGGCTCCGTTGCGATTCGGTGCGAAGCCGTTGGCCGCCAGCGACTCTTCCGCCGTGTCGTAGAACACACCGATCTTCGAGATCTCACGCGCCTGCTGCGCCGTGGCAATCGGGCGGCCGAACTGGCGAGAGATTTCCACCAGCTGTTCGATCTGCGCCACCGTGCCGATCTTGGCCGAGCGCGTCTGGTTCCACAGCACGTCTTCGGTGCCGCATCGCACGTGCAGGCCCATGGCGATACCCATCATGTTCACCGGCAGCACGTTGCGCACGGAGCTTTCCACCGTGAGCACCGCGCCGTCGGGCACGGCGCGCACGAAGTTGGCCAGGTTGTAGATGTTCGGCGCGTCCATGCCGCCGCTGATGGCCACCCAGTTCATCACCAATGGGCCCTTGTAGACGCCGCGGCGCATCAGGCGCTCCACCGACTCGAAGCTGTTGATGTTGTAGCACTGGAAGGCGCTCTGGATGCCGGCCTTCGTGAGGCGGCGGATGTGCTCCTCGACCCAGCCCGGCTGCGCCGGCACCGTCATCTCCTTGTAGGCCTCGTAGATGGCCGGGATCTCGCGCGAGGTGCCCTTGAAGTCCGCCAGCTCGGCGTGCTCCGTGACGTTCATCTGCGAGGTGTTGACGGTCACCGTCACCTGGTCGGGCGTGGGCTCCAGCTCGGCCAGCATGTGGCGCGTGTCGTCGCTCAGCCACTTGGCCGCGGCGCCTTCGCTCTCCGGTGCGAAGCTGATCGAGCCGCCCACCTGGATGATCATCTCGGGCACGGCCTTGCGCACGCCGGCGATCAGCTCGTTGAACTTCGACAGCCGCTTGCTGCCCTTGCCATCGAGTTCGCGCACATGCAGGTGCAGCACCGTGGCGCCGGCGTTGTAGCAATCGACCGCCTTCTGGATCTGCTCTTCCATCGTGACCGGGATTTCGCCCGGGAAGTCGGAAGGAAGCCAGCCCGGCGCATAGGGCGCGGCGGTGATGATCAGCGGCTGCTGGTTTTCGGGGAAGAGGTGGCCGTCGAGGAAGTTCATGGTGTGGCGCTTTCGGGTTGCGATGCAAAGGTCGGAAGGGAGCGCACGGCTCAGTACGGCACGTCGCCGACGATGCCGGCGCGTTCCATCTTTCGCGGCGCGGGCCAGTAGTCGTTCAGCGCGTAGTGCTGCGTGCTGCGGTTGTCCCAGACGACCACGTCGCCGGCCTGCCACGACCAGCGCACCTGGTACTCGGGGATGGTGGCGCGGCTGAGCAGGTAGTTCAGCAGCAGCGCGGCGCCGGGCGTCTTGTCGATGCCGTGCCGCACGTTCTCGGGGGTGCTGTAGTTCACGAAGTGCGTGGTGAAGCTGCCCACGTAGAGCACCTTCTCGCCGGTCTCGGGGTGCGTGCGCACCACCGGGTGCTCCACGGGCGGATGGTCCTGGCCCAGCTTGAGGCGGGCTTCCATCGGCATGACCGCGCCGAACGAGTGCTCGATGGCAGCCTTGGCGCGCAGCTTGCCGATCTTCTGCTTGATCTCTTCGGGCAGCTCGTCGTGCGCCTGCACCATGTTCACCCAGATGGTGTCGCCGCCGATCTCGGGGCACTCGATGCAGCGCAGCACCGCCCCCATCGCCGGCGCCTGGCGCCACAGGCCGTCGCAGTGGTAGGTGTTCTCGTAGCTGTGCTTGTTGTCGCTGCGGTAAATGCGCACGAGGCCCGGATGCTCGGGGTCGCTGCCGACCACGGGGTGGTCTTCGAGCGCGCCGAAGCAGCGGGCAAAGGCCGCGTGCTCGGCGCGCGTGATGTCCTGTCCGCGGAAGAACAGCACCTTGTGCTGGAGCAGCGCTGCGCGGATCGGCGCAAAGCGCTCGGGATCATGCGAGGCCTCGCCCAGGTGGACGTCCGAGATTTCCGCGCCGATGGAGGGCGTGATGGGTCTGATCTTCATGAGGGTCTCCGATGGAATGACGAGCGACGCTCAGTTCGCCTGGATGCGGTACTTCCTGACGATGGCGGCGTTGCGCTCCGACAGCGCCTTCGTCTCGACGATGAGCGCGGGCGTGTCGACGCTGAGTTCGGGCTCCAGGCCCACGTCGAGCAGCTTCTGCTGCACGGCGGGTGCCTGGCCGGCCTTCTCGATCGCGGCGTGCAGCTTCGCCAGCACGTCGGCCGGCAGCTTGGCGGAGCCGATGAAGCCGACCCAGCCGCGGAACTGCAGGTCGGGGTAGCCGAGCTCGGTGGTGGTGGGCAGGTCGGGCAGGAAGCGCGAGCGGGTCTTGCCGGTGAACGCGTAGGGGCGCAGCTTGCCGGCCTTGATGAGCGGCATCGAGGTGAGCATGCCGTCGAACATCAGGTCGACCTGGCCGCCCAGCAGGTCCTGCAGCGCGGGCGGCGAGCCGGGATAGCCGATGTGCTGCAGGTCGAGCCCGGCGCGGTCGCTGAGGATCAGGCCCGCGTACTGCGACACGGTGCCGGGGCTGTAGCTGGCGAAGCTGGCCTTGCCCTTGCGCGTCTTCAGCTCGGCGACCAGGCCCTGGAAATCCCTGGCCGGAAAGTTCGCGGCCGTGACGAGCACCACGCCCGAGCGCGCCACCGAGGCGATGGGCACCACGTCCTTCAGCGGGTCGAAGGGCATCTTCACGACCTGCGGCGTTTCGGCCAGCACGTTGCTCGCCGCCATCACGATGGTGTTGCCGTCGGCCGGCGCCTGCAGCATGGCCTGCAGGCCGATCGAGCCGCCGGCACCGGGACGGTTCTCGACGATCACGGGACGGCCGATGTCCAGCGCCATCTGCTGCCCGACGACGCGGGCGACGATGTCCATCGTGCCGCCCGGCGGCGCGGGGACGATGAGCTTGACGGGCTTGTCGCCCAGCGCCCAGGCCCCGAGGGCCATCGAGCATCCGATCAGCGCCACGGCGGCGCGTGCAAAGTGCAGCAGTTTCATGGGTTGTCTCCGGTTTTTTCATGCGGGCCTCGGTGGGCCGACGCCGCCAGTATCCGGCGCACCCCGCTCGCGGTTCTTGCTTTATTGGGGCATCGATTTGCCAATTTGGGACATCGCCGAGACCGCGCTTCCCGGCGTCGCAACGCGCCGCAAGAATCCGTTCCATCCCAGCCCCCACACATGCATCGCATCAGGAGACGCACCATGAACCAGGCCATCCGCTTCCACGAAACCGGCGGCGCCGACGTGCTGAAGCTCGAACACGTCGAGGTCGGCGAGCCCGGCCCCGGCCAGGCGCGCGTGCGCCACAGCCTCATCGCCGTCAACTTCATCGACATCTACTTTCGTACCGGGCGCTATCCGCTCGCGCTGCCCAACGGGCTCGGGTCCGACGCCGTGGGCGTGGTCGAGGCCGTGGGCCCCGGCGTGACAGACATCCGCGTGGGCGATCGCGTGGGTTACCTCATCGGCCCGCAGGGTGCGTATTCGCAGGTGCGCGTGATGCCGGCCGATGTGCTCATTCCGCTGCCGGATGGCATCAGCGATCGCACCGCTGCCACGTTGATGATGAAGGGCATGACGGCGCAGTACCTGTTCCGCCAGGTCTATCCGCTCAACGGTGGCGAGACGATCCTGTACCACGCGGCTGCCGGCGGCGTCGGCCTCATCGCCTGCCAGTGGGCGCGCGCGATGGGCGTCACGATGATCGGCACCGTCAGCACCGACGAGAAGGCCGCCATGGCCAAGGCCAACGGCTGCACGCACACCATCGTGACCTCGCGCGAAAACATCTCGCAGCGCGTGCGCGAGATCACCGACGGCAAGGGTGTGCCTGTCGTGTACGACTCGGTGGGGAAAGACACGCTGGAGGCTTCGCTCGACTGCCTGCAGCCGCGCGGCACGCTGGTGAGCAACGGCACCTCGTCGGGGGCGGTCGTCATCGACACCCAGAAGCTCGCCGCCAAGGGCTCGATCTGGGTCACGCGGCCGGCGATGGTGCATTACATCCATCCGCGCCCGCACATGCTGTCCATGGCCGACGAACTGTTCGGCCACGTGCTGGCCGGTCGCATCGTGAGCGAGCCGCAGCAGAGCTTCGCGCTGGCCGACGCCGCCGAAGCGCACCGCGCGCTCGAAGGCCGCAGGACCACCGGCGCCACCGTGCTCGTGCCCTGATATCTGCGATGCACGAAGCGGCGCGCACGACGTCGCGCACAGGCCTCGCGCGATGGATGTGGAGAATCGCTCTTCTTCCCACGCACACGAGCGAGCCTTGGCCACCTTCCCGCCCCCCGATGCGACCGGCGCTCCGCGCGACCTGCTGCTCAAGGTGACGCCGCCCCGTGTCCCGCGTCACCTGGTCTCGCGCGCCCGGCTCCTGTCGAGCGCCGACGCGCTGCGCGACCACGCGGTGTTCGTTGTGCAGGCGCCTTCAGGCTTCGGCAAGACCTCGCTGCTGGCGCAGTGGCGGCTGGAGTACCTGGGCCTGGGCGTGCCGGTCGGCTGGGTCTCGGCGCAAGGCCAGGATGACCCCGGCCGGCTGGTGCAGAGCCTGGCGCTGGCGCTGCGCGTCGCCATGGGGCGCCCCGCCTTCGGCCGCAGCGTGTTCGAGGACGACCGCCCCGGCACGCTCGCCAGCGTCACGGCCCTGCTGGCCGAACTGGCGCAGGCGGCATTGAACGTGGTGCTGGTCGTCGACGAAGCCGACCGCCTGCCGCCGGCCTCGCGCGAGGCGCTGGCCTACCTGCTGCGCAACGCGCCGCCCAACGTGCGCACGCTCATCGCCACGCGCCCCGACGGCCGGCTCGACATCGAGGACCTCGTGGCCTACGGGCAGTGCGTGGAGATCGGCCCGGCGCTGCTGAAGTTCAGCCTCGACGAGACCCTGCAGCTGGTGCAGGCGCGCTTCGGCGCGCGTGCCGACCGCGACACGGCCGCCCGGCTGCACGCGCTGACCGAAGGCTGGCCGCTGGGCCTGCAGCTGGCGACGACGATCATCTCGCGCGGCACCGATACGCACGCAGCGCTGTCCGACATGACGGCCGCCGCCGGCGAACTGCAGGGCGAGCTGGTGCGGCTGCTGCTGGTCAACCTCGACCCCCAGGATCGCGACTTCCTGACCTGCATCGCCGCGCTCGACCTGCTGCATCCCGACCTGTGCCGGGCCGTCTCCGGCGCCGACGATGCCCCGGCGCGGCTGGCCCGGCTGAGCAACGACACGCCGGTGTTCGCCGCCGCCGAAGGGGGCGAGTGGCTGCGCATGCATGCGCTGGCGCGCGACGTGCTGCGCCAGCGCTTCGCCGCGCTCGATGCGGCCGCACAGGTCGCGGCGCACGCGCGCGCGGCGCAGTGGCTGGCCGCGCACGACCTGCCCGACGAAGCCGCCCGCCACGCACTGAGCGCAGGCCAGCACCAGACCGCCTACGAGCTCGCGGAGCGCAGCCTGTACGAATCGCTCATGCGGCGCGGCCGGCACGCCACGGTGCTCGAATGGATGGCGCAGATGCCCGCCGACGAACTCGACCGGCGCCCGCGCCTGCTGCTGGCCGCGGCATGGACGCTCGCATCGAGCGAGCGGCACGAAGAAGCCGGCCGCTTCGTGGCGCGCATCCTGGCGCAGCCCGGCGTGAGCGATGCGCTGCGCTGCGAATGCGCGCTGATCCTCGGCGGCGCCGCCGTGTTCGCGGACGACCCCGACCGCTTCGTCGAACTGCACGCACCGTGGACCGAGGCCGTGCCGCTGACCGATCCGCTGCTGCTGCAGTCGCACGCCAACCGCATGGCCTACCGCGCGCTGCTCGAAGGCGAACCGGCGCTCGCGCGCCTGCGCCAGCAGCAGGCCCTGCGCGGGCACCCGGGCCACGGCGTCGACTACATCCGGCGCTGGAGCGAACTGGTCATCGGCCAGAGCTATGCCTGGGAAGGCCAGATGCTGCTGGCCGAACAGCTGCTGCGGCCCGCCGTGGCCGGCGCCGAGGCCGAGATGGGCCGGCGCCATCGCCTCAGCTGCAACCTGGCCGCGCTGCTCGCATCGGTGGCCTGGGAGCGCGACCAGCCGGGCGACGCCGCCACGCTGCTGGCCGACCGCCTCGACGTGCTCGAGCACAGCGGCCTGCCGGAATCGCTGCTGCAGGCCTACCGCACGGCGGCGCGCATCGCGGCGGCCGAAGGCGCGGAGCACCGCGCGCTGGAACTGCTGAACGCGCTGGACGCGGCAGGTGCCGCGCGGCGCCTGCCGCGGCTGCGCATCGCCAGCCTGGCCGAGCAGGTGCGCCTGCACGCGCAGCGCCACCGCGCCCAGACCTGCCGCGAGCTGTGCGAGCACATCGACGCGCAACTGGCCGATCCCGCATTACCCCAGGGCCCGCTGTGGCGGCGCAGCGTGGACACGCTGCGCGACGTGGCGCGCGCCCACGCGGCCATCGCCGCGCGCGACTGGCCCGACGCCCTCGCGCAGCTGGCGCGTGCCGACGAACAGGCGCGCCAGCGCAAGCAGGGCGGCCTGCACATCGAGCTGCTGGGCCTGCGCGCGCTGGCGCTGGAGCGCAGCGGCCAGCCTTCGCAGGCGCTGCTGCGCGAGGCGATGGACCTGGCGCGCGCCTACGGCCTGCAGCGCGTGCTGTCCGACGCGCACCCCGAGCTGGGCACTTGGGTCGGCACGCTCGCGGCCGAGGGCGCGCAGCCGGAGATCGCCGTCGTACCTCTCGCGCCTGCTGCACCGCCCGCGCCCACGCCCATGCCGCACGGCGCCGTGCTCACGCCCAAGGAGGGCGAGGTGCTGGCGCTGCTGGCGCGCAACCTGTCGAACAAGGAGATCGGGCGCGCCATGCAGGTGGGCGAGACCACCATCAAGTGGCATGTGAAGAACCTGTTCGCCAAGCTCGACGCAGGCACCCGCACGCAGGTGGTCCAGCGCGCGCGCATCCTGGGGCTGCTCGGCCCCGAACACTGAGAGGGCGAGGGTTTCTCCCTCCCCTGCAGGCCTGCCTCCCCCTCCTGCGAGGAGGGGGCGCGCGAAGGGGCCCCGACCTATTCTTGCTCCCAGCACGGTCACCGCCGCACAGCAACACAGCGGCACCCCACGACCGGCACAGGAGACAAGACGATGGGTTCCACGATCCAGCCAGGCCTCTCGAACGGGGCCCCCGCCGTGCTCACGCGCGGCATCCAGGTCCACCCCGTGACCTGCGCCATCGGCGCCGAGCTGCGCCACGTGTCGCTGGCCGAGGCCTCGCGCGACGCCGGGCTTGCGGCCGAGATCCGCGCGCTGCTGGTGCAGCACAAGGTGCTGTTCTTCCGCCAACAGGAACTCACGCGCGCCGAGCACGTCACGTTCGCCCGCCACTTCGGCGAGCTCGAGGACCACCCCGTGGTCGGCAGCGACCCCGAGCACCCGGGCCTCGTGCGCATCTACAAGAACCCCGAGACCCCGGTCGACCGCTACGAGAACAGCTGGCACACCGACGCCACCTGGCGCGAGAAGCCGCCCTTCGGCTGCGTGCTGCGTTGTGTCGAATGCCCGCCGGTCGGCGGCGACACCATGTGGGCCAACATGGTGCTGGCCTTCGAGAAGCTGCCCGCGCACATCCAGCAGCAGATTGCGGGGCTGCGCGCGCGCCACAGCATCGAGGCCACCTTCGGCGCCGCGATGCCGACCGAGAAGCGCCTGGCGCTGAAGGCCCAGTACCCCGACGCCGAGCACCCCGTGGTGCGCACGCACCCCGACACGGGCGAGAAGATTCTTTTCGTCAACGGCTTCACGACCCACTTCACCAACTTCCACACGCCGGCCAACGTGCGCTACGGGCAGGACTACCAGCCCGGCGCCGCGATGCTGCTGGCCTACCTCGTGAGCCAGGTGCAGATCCCCGAGTACCAGGTGCGCTGGCGCTGGCAGCCGGGCGACGTGGCCATGTGGGACAACCGTTCGACGCAGCACTACGCGGTCATGGACTACCCGCCCTGCCATCGAAAGATGGAGCGTGCCGGCATCGTCGGCGAAGCGGTCTTCTGAGCGGGCGCCGCACGCGCCCTCCTTTCCTTCATCTCTCCCTTTCTCCCGAGGTCTTGCCATGAACTTTCTCGACGGCCATCTGTTCCCCGAAAACCAGCAGCCGCTGGTCATCACCGCCGCCCCCTACGCGCCGTCGTGGGTGCCCGCCGACTTTCCCGAGGACATCCCCGTCACGATGGAGCAGCAGATCCAGAAGGCGGTCGATTGCTACAACGCCGGCGCCACAGTGCTGCACCTGCATGTGCGCGAACTCGACGGCAAGGGCAGCAAGCGGCTGTCGAAGTTCAACGAGTTGATCGCCGGCGTGCGCAAGGCCGTGCCCGAAATGATCATCCAGGTGGGCGGCTCGATCAGCTTCGCACCGGAAAGCGAAGGCGCGGCGGCCAAGTGGCTGAGCGACGACACGCGCCACATGCTGGCCGAGCTGGAGCCCACGCCCGACCAGGTGACGGTGACCATCAACACCTCGCAGATGAACGTGGTCGAGCACTGGGACGACGCCGACACCAAGGGCACGTCGATGGAAGACCCCGAGGTCTACCGCGCCTACAAGGAAATGACGGTGCCCGCGCAGCCGGGCTGGGCCGAGGAACACATCCGCCGCCTCAGCAAGGCCGGCATCCAGAGCGCCTTCCAGTGCTACAACATCAACAGCTTCGACTCGGTCGAGCGCCTCATGCGGCGCGGCGTCTACAAGGGCCCGTTGGTGATGAACTGGGTGGCCATCGGCGGCGGCATGGACGTGCCGAACATCTACAGCCTGGCCAACTTCGTGCGCGCCGTGCCCGACGGCGCGGTGCTCACGGTAGAAAGCTCCATGCGCAACGTGTTGCCGGTGAACATGATGGGCATTGCGATGGGCCTGCACGTGCGCTGCGGCATCGAGGACAACCTCTGGAACCAGTCCCGCTCCGCCAAGATGGGCACCGTGGCGCAGGTCGAGCAGCTGGTGGCCATCTCGCGCCAGTTCGGACGCCCCATCGCCACCGCGAAGCAGGCGCGCGAGATTTCCAAGATCGGCGTCTTCTACGACACGGTGGAAGAGACGCTGCTCGCCAACGGCTTCGCACCCAATCGCAACGGCGCGCAGCAGGGCTTCCTGCGCAAGGCGGCCTGAGCACCACGCGCCGCCCGCACACGAACACCTGGAGACATCGCGATGAAAAAAACACGGAACATCCTTCGCGCCCTGAGGCCCTGGGCCGTCGCCCTGGCCGCCGCGCCCCTGCTCGCCCATGCCTGGACCAACAAGCCGGTGCGGATCGTGGTGCCCGCGCCCGCGGGCGGCACCATGGACGTCGTGGCCCGCGTCTTGTCCGAGGCGATCTCGGCCGAGATCGGGCAGCCGGTGATCATCGACAACAAGCCCGGTGCCGGCGGTGCCATCGGGGTGCATGCGCTCAACAGCGCGCCGCCCGACGGGCAGACGATCATGTTCATGGTCAGCAACATCCTGACCGAGATTCCGCTGGTGATGAAGACTGGCTTCGACCCGGTCAAGGACGTCAAGCCGGTGACCATGGTGGCGCGCTCGGCGATGGTGCTGGTGAGCGCACCGACGGTGCCTGCCAACGACCTGAAAGGACTCGTCGCCTACCTGAAGACCGGCAAGGGCAGTCCAGGCAGCTACGCCACGTACTCCGCGGGAACCAGCTCGCACTACGCCGGCGCCATCTTTGCGAGGAAGGCGGGGCTGGACCTGCAGCATGTGCCGTTCCCGGGTTCGCCGCCGGCGCTGCAGAACCTGATGGGCAGCCAGGTCGACATCCTGTTCGACGGCATCGTCACGTCGCTGCCGCTGATCAAGGCCGGCAAGGTGAAGGTCTTCGGTGTCGGGGCCAAGACCCGGCTGGCACAGCTGCCGGATGTGCCCACGATGGCCGAGCAGGGCTTCGACGAGATCGACTTCTCGAACTGGGCCGGTGCCATCGTCTCCGCCAAGATGCCCGACGACATGGTCAAGCGCATCAATGCGGTCCTCACGAAGGTCGCCTCCTCGCCCAAGGTGCGGGAAAGGCTCATCGCGCAGAACTTCGTGCCGATGACCAGCGAGAGCCCCGAGCAGCTCGCGAAGATCACGCATGACGAGTACGAGCGCAACGCGAAGATCGTCAAGGCCTACAACATCCAGCTCAACCAGTGAGCGTGCAGACCGCCATGACTGCGCCCACCGTCCTGATCGTTCCCGGCCTGCGCGACGCCGTGTCGCACCACTGGCAGACGCTGCTGGAGGCCGACCTGCGCGAGCGCGGCCAGCCGACGGCCAGCGTGCCGCCGATGGGCCGCGAAGCCCTCGGGTGCGAGGCACGGGTCGCCGCCATCGAGCATGCCGTGCAGTCCCTCGCCGGCCCGGTCGTGCTGGTCGCCCACAGCGGCGGCTGCCTCATGGTCGCGCACTGGGCCCGGCGCAGCACGCGCCCCATCCTCGGCGCACTGCTGGCGGCACCGCCGGATTTCGAGCGGCCGATGCCCGAGGGCTACCCGAGCCTGGCGTCGCTGGACGATCATGGCTGGCTGCCCGTGCCGCGCGAGCGGCTGCCCTTTCGCAGCATCGTCGGCACCAGCCGCAATGACCCGCTCGCTGCGCAGGAACGCGCTGCACAGCTGGCGGATGCCTGGGGCAGCGAGCAGGTCGACCTGGGCGAGGTCGGCCACCTGAACCCGGCGTCCGGCTTCGGCCCCTGGCCACGCGCCCTCGATTTCATCGCGCAGTTGTCGGCGCACGCCTGAGCTGCATCGCCTGCCCCCGACACAGATCCCCTCAAGGAACAAGACATGCCCCAAGCCATCCGCTTCCACGAAACCGGCGGCGCCGACGTGCTGAAGCTCGAACACGTCGAGGTCGGCGAACCCGGCCCCGGCCAGGTGCGCGTGCGCCACAGCCTCATCGCCGTCAACTTCATCGACATCTACTTTCGCACCGGGCGCTATCCGCTTGCGCTGCCCAATGGGCTGGGCTCTGATGCCGTGGGCGTGGTCGAGGCCGTGGGGCCAGGCGTCACCGACATTCGCGTGGGCGATCGCGTGGGCTACCTGCTCGGGCCGCAGGGTGCGTACTCGCAGGTGCGCGTGATGCCTGCCGATGTGCTCATTCCGCTGCCGGATGGCATCAGCGATCGCACCGCCGCCACGCTGATGATGAAGGGCATGACGGCGCAGTACCTGTTCCGCCAGGTCTATCCATTGAAGGGCGGCGAGACCATCCTGTATCACGCAGCAGCGGGCGGTGTGGGTCTCATCGCCTGCCAGTGGGCGCGTGCGATGGGCGTCACGATGATCGGCACCGTCAGCACCGACGAGAAAGCCGCCATGGCCAAAGCCAACGGCTGCACGCACACCATCGTGACCTCGCGCGAGAACATCGCCCAGCGCGTGCGCGAGATCACCGACGGCAAGGGCGTGCCGGTGGTCTACGACTCGGTGGGCAAGGACACGCTGGAAGCCTCGCTCGACTGCCTGCAGCCGCGCGGCACGCTGGTGAGCAACGGCACCTCGTCGGGCGCGGTCGTCATCGATACCCAGAAGCTCGCCGCCAAGGGCTCGATCTGGCTCACGCGGCCGGCGATGGTGCACTACATCCATCCGCGCCCGCACATGCTGTCCATGGCTGACGAGCTGTTCGGCCACGTGCTGGCCGGTCGCATCGTGAGCGAGCCGCAGCAGAGCTTCGCGCTGGCCGATGCGGCCGAAGCGCACCGCGCGCTCGAAGGCCGCAAGACCACCGGCGCCACCGTGCTCGTGCCCTGAGACCGGCGACGCGGGCGAAGCGGGGCGCGCACCCCGACAAAAAAAGAGACGAAGTCACGCACAAAAAACAGGAGACAAGACCATGAAGAAGAAGACCCAGAAGACCCTCATCGCCATCGCAGCCCTGGCAACGCTGGCCACCGGCCCTGCCCTCGCCCAGTCGTCGCTCACGCTGTTCGGCGTGGTCGATGCGGGCATCAGCCACTACCGCACCACCAGCAGTTCGTGGAACCCGCTGCGCCCGGCCGAGCTGCGGCAGAGCCAGACCGTGCTGTCGCCCTCGGGCAATGCCTCCAGCCGCATCGGCTTTCGCGGCACCGAGGACCTCGGCGGCGGGCTGGCCGCGAGCTTCTGGCTCGAGGCGCCGCTGAACAACGACACCGGCGGCGGCATCACGAACTTCGGACGCCGCTCCACGCTCAGCCTCAGCGGGCCCTTCGGCGAAGTGCGCCTGGGCCGCGACTACACAGCCTCGTTCTGGAACGATGCCGTGTTCGACCCCTTCAGCGTCAACGGCGTGGGCACCAACCTGATCGCCGTGGTCAACAGCAACATCGCGGCCTCGCGCGCGCTGGCCACGGGCGGCCTGCTGAACGGCGGTCTCTCGGCGGGCACCGACAGCTACCTGCGCACCAGCAACGCCGTCAGCTACTTCCTGCCGCCGAACCTGGGCGGCTTCTACGGCCAGGTGCAGTACGCACTGCACGAGAACACCAAGGTCAGCAACACACCCGACAGCCCCTCGAAGCGCGGGCGCTACGTGGGCGGGCGCATCGGCTGGGCCAGCGGCCCCGCCGATGTGGCGCTGGGCTATGGCGAAAGCACGCTGGCCAGCGCCGCTGCGCTCAGCGAGAAGATCAAGAGCCTGAACCTCGGCGCTTCGTACGACTTCGGCGTGGTGAAGGTGTTCGGCGAATGGTCGCGCGTTCGCGACGTGCGCAACAGCGCCGCCCCGTTCGCCAACGGCTCGCTGCGCCTGAGCGACCGCTACGACGGTCTCATGGCCGGCGTGAACGTGCCGCTGGGCGCGGGCGTGCTGCGCGCCTCGTATGCGCGCGTGCGCTTCGTCAACGGGCTGGACCTGCCGGACGGCAACTCGTCGGTGAACAAGCTGGCGCTGGGCTACGTGCACAACCTCTCCAAGCGCACGGCGCTGTACGCCTCGGTGGCGCGCATCCACATCGCCAACGGCCGCAACAACCCGACGGTGATGGGCGTCACGCCGCTGGTGCTGAGCCTGCCGGCGATCTTTCCGCAGCCGGGCTATGCAACCACCGGCGGCATGCAGCCGCACCGCGCGCTGGGCTACGACGTCGGCATCCGCATGGCCTTCTGACCGACTGACAGCAGCGGCGGCGGCAGCCCGGCGCCGCCGCAGGCGGTGTGGCACGATCCGCGGATGCTTCAACCGTCCCGCCGCATCCCGTACCGCACCTGGCCGGGCGCGCTCGCGATCCTCCTGGCCATTGCCGCGTATGTCGGTGGCCTCACCTTCTGGAACAACCACACGCCCGGCAGCCGGCCGCTGCCCGCGGGCGAGACGGTGTCGGTGGGCCACGCGCGCTTCGAGCCCGCGCCCGGCTGGCAGATGGACGTGTCGCGCTCCAAGGCCGGCCAGTCGCTCATGCTCTTCAAGGGCGGCCACAAGTTCCTCGTGACCACGCGCCTGTGGATGGGCGGGCCCGATGGCCCCATGGACCGGCAGCAGCGGCTCATGGAGCGCGGCCAGGGCCTGACCATCGAAGGCGACGCGTCCGACTTCGTCACCGGCTGGGGCCTGCAGGGCAAGACCTTCGCCTACTACGGCGCCAAGCTCGCGGGACGCTTCTGGCAGGTGGTCGACACGAAGCGCCGCTCGCTCGTGCAGATCGACGTGTACGGCCCCAACGACGGCCTGAACGAGGCGCTGGCCGACGCCCGAAAGATGCTCGACTCGATGGACCTGGAGGCACCGCTGTGAGCACCACCACCGAAGCCACCGCCCCCCTCGCCACGCAGGAAGACGCCGACTGGCCGATCGGCACCGACTCGTTCTTCCAGCCGCAACGCGCCGCGTTCTGGCTGCTGGCCGCACTGATCGTCAACGGCCTGTTCTACACGGTCTACATGTTCTCGCTCGGCTTTCGCGTGGTGCCCGTCACCGCGCTGCTCGGGCTGCTGGTGTGGGGCGGCTACACGGCGGCCTTCGTGCTGGTGTTCCGCACGCTCGACCTGCTGGAACAGCACCCGCCCGAGGCCTACGTGCTGGCCTTCGCGTGGGGCGGGCTGGGCGCGGTGTACTTCGCCGCGCCGGCCAACATCGCCATCCAGAGCCTGTGCGCCAAGCTGGTGTCGCCGGAGTTCGTCGCGGCCTGGGGGCCGGCCATCGCGGGCCCGATCACCGAAGAGTTCCTGAAGCTGGCCGGCGTGATCCTGCTGGTGCTGATCGCGCGCAACCAGTTCGAAACCTACCTGTCGGTGCTCATCGTCGGCGCCATGGCGGGGCTGGGCTTCCAGGTGATCGAGAACCTGAGCTACACCGTCAACGGCGCCGTGAACTTCCCGCTCGAGAACCAGGTGTACCCGGTGCTCTACCACCTGCTGATGCGCGGACTGCTGAGCGGGCTGTGGAGCCATGCGGCCTACACGACGATCGCGTCGTTCGGCGTCGCGTGGTTCCTGCTCAACCCGCAGCGCCCGATGGCGGCGCGCATCGGCTGCGCGCTCTTCTTCTTCGCGCTGGCGTGGGCCATGCACTTCATCTGGAACTCGCCGCTGCTCGAAGACCGCTTCGACGACGGCTTCGTCGGCATCGCGCTGCTGCTGGTCGTCAAGGGCATTCCGGTGGTGATTGCCGCCGCCTTCGTCTGGCGCGCCGCCGCGCGCGAGAACGGCACCTACCTGCATGCGCTGGCCGCCTACTTCGTGCCGGAGCGCGAGCTGATCCGCGACGACGAATGGGTGCGCCTGGGCGCGCCGCTGCTGCGCTACCGCGTGCGCCGCGACATCGGCAAGGAATTCGGCCGGCGCGCCCGGCGCCTGAAGGCGCAGCTGCAGCGCGAGCAGCTGCGGCTCATCCTCAAGGCCGGCACCCACGGGCGCGGGCCGCAGACGCGGCGCCATGAAGTCGCCGTGCGACGCCTGCGGGCCGAGCTCGACCTGCTCACCCGGCCGCAGGGCTGAGGGCCGAGGAAGCGGCTCCTACGGCCATCCGTGAGGCATAGGACAATGCGCAGGCCGGGCGTCTCCAACGCAGGACACCGCCCCGGCACGCTCAGCGAGAAGAACCAACGGAACTGCACGTGAAGACCGATGAACTCGTTTCGTTGCTGGCAGCGGATGTCACACCGGTGCGGCAGCACGCCACCACACGCCACCTGGGCCTGGCCCTGGGCGCGGGGCTGCTGGTGTCGCTGCTGATCGTCACCCTCGGCTACGGCCTGCGCACCGATCTGGCACTGGTCGTGTTCTGGCCGGCGTTCTGGATCAAGCTCGTCTTCCTCGTCGCGCTGGGATGGTCCGGCTTCTTCATCACCCACCGGCTGGCGCGACCGGGCGTGCGCGCGGGCGCGGCGATGCTGGGGTTCGCCCTGCCGCTGGCCGCGCTCTGGCTGGCGGCGCTCGCCACCTGGCTGCAGGCCGCGCCGCCCGAGCGCATGCCGCTGCTGCTGGGCGACACGTGGAAGAGCTGCATCTTCAGCATCCTGCTGGTCTCGGCGCCGATGGTGGCCACGGCCCTGGCGGCACTGCGCACGCTGGCGCCCACGCGCCCGGCCCTGGCCGGGGCCGCGGTGGGCGCGATGGCCGGCGGCGCGGGCGCCGCGGTCTATGCCCTGCACTGCCCGGAGCTGGCGCTGCCCTTCCTCGCCGTGTGGTACGTCGGCGGCGTGGCCGCCACCATCGCCATCAGCGCGGCGCTCGGGGCCCGGCTGCTGCGCTGGTGAACCGATGAACGGGCCGCTGCTCAGGCGGCCATGAAGGACACACCGGGGTCCGTCACGAAGTCCGCCCCGGCTGCATCAATGTCATCGTCGACCTGCAAGGGCCGCGCCGTCCGCATCGCCCGGTGGTTGAAAACGAAATCGACGACCGTCTCCGGCGACGCGTCGGCGGACAGCATGAAGATCCGCTGCGAATAGACCGCGATCGGCTCCTGCACCCGCTGCGCCTCGATGAACAGCAGCGCCGCCTGCGCGCGCAGGTCGCGCAGGGTCACCACCAGGTCGAGCAGCCGATCGTCGTTGGCATCGGTCGAGTCGACAAGGTAGACCACGTCGTCCTTCGGCGGGGTGCGCGTCAGTTCCGCGAGCTGGACCGAGAACTGGCAGCTGATCTGCCGGGCCAGGAATTCGTCGTGGATTTTCAGGAAGAAGGGGATGTGCCGCGGACTGGACACCAGGATCACGACCCGAGGGATTTTCATGCGGTGACCGCCTTTGGAGTTGTTGGACCTGGAAGGACGCAACGACACGTCGTGCCCCTCAGCCCCTTCACGCTCGCGCGCCTGTTCACGCAGGCGATCGCTGCCGCCGGCTGTCCTGTCGCGAGCGGGGAAGAGGCTCCTCTGCCTCGAATTCGATCCGCACGCGCCTCGGGTTACAGCGAGGCCACCAGCGCCGTGATTTTGTTGACGAACCGCACAGTTCATGTCGCTGGAGCAGCCAGACATGCACACCAGGGGTGTAGTCCTACTTCTTAACGAAGAGTGCAAAAGGTACATTCATTCACAGTTGTTTGAACTCCCAACCGCCTGTAACCCGGCGGTGCCACCGAACGAATTACACGAGAGGGGACCTGTGAAGAGCGACGCGGAGATCGCACTGCACGATCTGTTCACGCGAGGTCTCGCTGGAGACGCCGTGGCCTATCGTGCCTTCTTGCAAAGGTTGAGCGCGCACCTGCGCGCCTACCTGGGCAAGCGCCTCTTTGGCTGGCCCGATGAAGTGGAAGATCTCGTTCAGGAATGTCTGCTCGCCATGCACAACCAGCGCCACACCTACCAGAGCGACCAGCCGCTGACGGCGTGGGTGCACGCCATCGCGCGCTACAAGATGACCGACCTGCTGCGCGCCAAGTCGATCCGCGAAGACCTGCATGACCCGCTGGAAGACGACCTCGCCGTGTTCGCCGGCTCGGACATCGATGCCAGCGACGCCCGCCGCGACCTGGCGCAACTGCTTCAGGGCCTGCCCGACAACCAGCGCCTGCCGATCGTGCACGTGAAGATCGACGGCCTGTCGGTGATCGAAGCGGCGCGCCTCACGGGCATGTCGGAATCGGCGGTCAAGGTCGGCATCCACCGCGGCCTCAAGGCGCTGTCCGCGCGCCTCAGGGACATCCCATGAAGACCGACGACCTCGTCGCCCTGCTCGCCACAGGCGTCGCGCCCGTGCCGCCGCACGCCGCGCGCCGGCGCATTGGCCAGGCCTTGTTCATCGGGCTTCCGGTATCCATGGCAATCCTGTTCATCGGCTTCGGCGTGCGGGACGACATCGCCTCGGCCATGCTGCAGCCGATGTTCTGGGTCAAGCTGCTGTTCCCGCTGTGCATCGCCGCCGCGGCGCTGGTGGCGCTCCACCGGCTGGGGCGGCCCGGCATCCGCACGGGGTGGACGTGGGCGGGGCTGCTGCTGCCGATCCTCGCGGTCTGGGCACTGGCCCTCGGACACAAGCTCACCGGATTCCTGGTCGACCAGATCCCCGCCGTGCAGGGAGGCTCCTGGCTCGCATGCGTGATGAGCATCGCCCTCATCTCGCTGCCGGTCCTGGTGGCCACGTTGCTGGCGCTGCGCGAGCTGGCGCCCACCCGCCCCGCACTGGCCGGTGCCGCGGCGGGCGCGCTGGCCGGCGGCGTCGCAGCCGCGGTCTTCGCGCTGCATTGCAAGGAACTCGCACCGGCCTCGCTGGCCATCTGGCACCTGCTCGGCATGGTGATCCCGACGCTGGCGGGTGCACTGCTCGGGCGACGTCTGCTGCGCTGGTAGCCGCGCATCGCCGGCGTCGCGCTCATCAATCCACTTTCACCTGGAACAGCACGAAGCCCGTGCCGCCCGGCGCAATGGTCCCGACGAAGGTCCAGCCGATCGCACCGGTACCGCCCGCGGGCTGCGCGGCGGTACAGGCGACCGTCGGGGCGGGTGAGGCGTTCGCAGGCGTGCGCTTGGTGCAGCCCGTCAGCGTGGCCGGCGTGGTGCCGGTGGTCGCGCTCACGAAGGTCGTGTAGCCCGGCGTCGTGTCGTTCACGACCATGCTGCTGATGGGTGCGGCCCCGTTGTTCGTGTAGCTGATGCGGTACTCCAGCGTCTCGCCCGACTTGGCCTGGTTGTTGATGCCGAAGCTGCCGCTTTGCGTGACGTTGCGCACCTCCTTCTTCAGCTCCAGCGCCACGTTCGACACGGTGGTGGTGTCGTCCAGCGCGAAGCTGCCGCTGAGCGACGGGCTCGCGTTGGTGTACGTGAAGTCCGCCTGCACCTTGGCCTTGTTGCTGGCGCCCTGCGGCGCGGTGGCGGGAATGAACTCCTGCACGATCACGCACACCTTGCCGGCAAACGCCACCGGCGTTGCGGGTGCGCTCGGCGGGAACAGTTGCGCCGCGCCGGGCTGCAAGCTTCCGGTGCAGCCCGGGTCCGCAAAGATCTTCGTGGTCCAACCGGTGATGGGCGGCGTGGCCGTCTCGCTCGCGACGCTGAAGCGCACCTGCCCTGCCGTGCCCGCCGTGAAGGTGTGGGCGTAGATGACGGTGCTGCCCGGCAAACCGGTCTTGGCGCCGTCGGCGGCGAAGCTGCTGTTGTCGACGTCGCCGAAGTTCAGGTTGGCGTGGCCGGTGCCGTTCCAGCTGAAGGCGATGCGGTCCGGCGTGCCGGTACGCGTGTAGGTGTAGGAGCCTCCTGCGGCGGCAGTCGCAGTGCCCGAGGGCAGCGCCACATTGCCCACGGACGCACCAGTCGACACGCGCGTGGCGGGTCCGTTCGTCTGCTCCACGCACAGGGCGCCGCCGGAGGCCACGCTGGCCGGCACCGTCAGGCTGTAGTTGCCCGAGGCGTCGGTCAACGTGTTCGCGTAGACGGTGGCCGCGCAATTGGTCAGCCGCACCGTGATGCCCGACTGGGGTCCTTCGCCGCCGTTGAGGATGCCGTCGTTGGCCGTGCCGCCGCCGATGCCGTTGTCCAGGAACACCTTGCCCGTCACCGCCGGCGCCACGGGCGTGTTGGTGATCACGCAGCTGATGGCATCGCCCGTCGCTGGCGTGACGTTGATGGGCAGCGTGGTCAGGGTGGAGACGTTCGTGGGGCCTGTGTTGGTACAGGTCACGCTCTGCGAATAGTTGGCCAGCACCGAGGCGCTGCCTGCGGCCATCGCCTCGTTGAGCACATACGCGCTGCCCGGCGTGGCCGTGAAGGTGTAGGCCGGCGAGGTCACGGCAGTGCCCATGCCCGTCGTGTTGACGGTGGCGGGTGCGCCAGTGCCGGTCGCCGACAGCGCGAACTGGTCGCTCGCCGCCACGCGGCCCGGACCGCCCAGGGCCTTCTGCAGCGTGATGCTCGGCCCGACGGTCGAGGTGTTGGTGAGCACGCAGCTGAGGTTCGCGCCGGACAACGGAATGATCAGGCGCCCCACCGACGGATCGAAGTTCTCGTTCGTCGGCAGGCTCGAGGCCGGCATCACACCGGCCGCGTCGGTACAGGTCAGCTTGCCGCTGTAGTTGCCGAGCACGGTGCCCGCCGTGCCGCTCTCCGTGAGGATGTAGGCCGTGCGCGGCGTCGCCTGGAAGTTGCCCGTGGTGCCTGTGCCGGGGGTCACCGTGGCACCACTGCCCGTGGTGGTGGAGGCCGCGGTGGAGCTCACGACCGTGCCGTTCACGCCGCCGGTGCGGATCGCCACGGTGAAGTTGTCGTTGGGCGCGGCGCGGCTGCCACCCAGGGCCTTGCTGAAGTTGAGGGTCGAGGTGCTGTTGGTGACGATGCAGCTCGCGACCGTGTCTCTCGGGACATTGGCGATGGTGAACGAATTGCCCGAGAGCACCGGCGTCACCCCGCCGGAACAGCTGACGCCGTTCAGCACGAATCCGGACGCCGGGGTCTCCGTGATGGTAACGTTGGCCGAGGCGCCCGGGCTCTTGATTAGCAGGGGCTGGGCATTGGTGCGCGTGGCGCTGGCGTCGTAGAGCACGGGCGTATTGACGGCCGCCGTGGTGATGCTGGCCGTGGTGCCGCCGCCGCCCATCGTGGTGTCCACGCCGGTGGTGGTGAAGTTGAATGTCCCGGTGCCTCCGACGCTGGTCTTCGCCAGGCAGATGCCCGTGTTGACGATGGAGACCGGCGCCACCACCCCCATGTCGTCCGAGGTCCCGCCGAAGGACTGTGCGGTGAAGGTCAGCGTGCCGGAGATCGGAATGGTCGTGGGCAACCGCAACTGCACCGTGCGGTTGGTCTGTTCGGCGAGCGCGGTGCAGCCGCTCACGCAGCTGGCGCCACCGGAGGCGGTCGACGCGTCGGAGTTGAGGTTCAGTATCCCCGCGTTCGTATTGACGGTCCAGTACACCACCCCGTTGTAGGAGAGCCTCAATCTCGACGCGTTGCCGCCGGGGCCGCTGCTGATCAGGCCGTTCCTGAAGCGCCAGGTGAAAGTCACCAGGGCCCCCGGCGTCACACCGCTGACGGACTGGCTCAATGTCGCGGTCCCGTTGTCGTTCGTCATGTTGACGAAACCCGCAGTGTTGCTGCCGTCCCAGCCCGACCTGCTCCATGCGGCGCCAAGGAAGTTCGAACCGGCGATGATCGGGTCCGCATTGCAGGCCAGCGTCGAAGAATCGCCCCCGCCCGGGTTGGGATCGACGACCGGTATCGGCGTGTTGGTGACCACGCAGCTGATGTTGTCGCCCGCGACCGGGGTCACCGTGACCGGCAGCGAGGTCTTGGTGCTGACATCCGTCGGGCCGCTGTTGGTGCAGCTCACGGCCTGGCTGTACTGCATGAGCACCGAGGCGCTGCCCGCGGCCATCGCCTCGTTCAGCGAGTAGCTCGCTCCTGGCGTCGCAGCGAAGCTGTAGGCCGCGGACGTGACGCTCGCGCCCGTGCCGGTCGTGGAAGTCGCAGCCGGCGCGCCGGTGCCTGTGGCCGACAGGCTGAACTGGTCGCTGGCATTGATGCGCCCCGATCCACCCAGCGCCTTCTGCAGCGTGATGCTGGGATTGCTCGCGCAACCGAAGAATTCCACCTCGCGCACTTCCGCAAAGCTCACCTGGCCGCCGCTGGCCGCCGACGGCGTGGACCCGCTCCCGTTGGCATAGATGCGCGTGGCGTAGTACGAGGTGATGATCCAGCGCACCGACTTGACGTTCGCCACCGGTGTCGCCAGCGTGGTGTCCACCGTGGGTGGCGGGTTGGTGTCGCCAGTCGTGCTGTTCGACGTGCCGACGGGATTGGGGTCGGTGTAGGTCGGCGTGGTCGCCAGCTTGGTGCCGGCGGCGTCGTACAGCTCGAAGTACCACGCGTAGGGCTCGGTGTCGCGAACGCCCCAGGCGTTGTGCACCCGCAGCGTCTTGATCGACAGGGGCGCGTTCTTGAACGTGAACGTGATCGGATCGGCGCTCGTGGATGAGACGATTTCCGCCTTGTTCTCCGACACGTCGATCGGCGACGCCGTGGAATCGCTGGTGGCCAGATTGGTGCAGGGCCGGGCCGCCGTGCAACTGCCGCCGGTGATCGTCATGTCGGCGTTCAGCACCATCGTGTTCGCCGCGCACTGCTGGGCGTAGGCCTGCGATGCGAGGAACACGGAGGCCAGCAGCAGTAGCTGGGCAAGCGTGCGCACAAAGATCGACCCCCACCCACCTGCACCGTTTCTCTTTCTGCTTTGCATCATGGTCTCGTTCAGCGGGTTTCCTGCGCAGCCGCGGCAATCACGACCCAGCGGCTCTTGGGACTGTTGTCAGCGTCCGCGACAGGCGGCGTGTCTTCCTTGGTGTCCGTGCGCAGGCGCAGCACGTCCACGCCGCGCCCGATCAGGTAGCTGCGCACAGCATTGGTCCGCTGCGCGATCAGCTGCAGGCGGTCGTCGGCGTTGCCTTGTTGCGCATCTGCGTGGCTGATGTGGATCACCACCTGCGCCTCGGTCGCCTTGATCTGCGCGGCCAGCGTGTTCAGCGTGTCGTGCGCCTGCGGCTTGATGAAGGACTTCATCGGCTCGAACAGTGCGTCGGCCTGCAGCACGGTGCGCATCGGCAGCGGTGCGACCTCGACGGCCACCTTCTCGGCCTTGTCAGCCTTGGCATTCACTTCAGCCCCCGCCGAAGCAAACCCCAGATTCGTCTCATCGAACTTGAAGCGCAATCTGACGTAGGCCCCCTTGCTCGTGTACTCGTTGGCCGTCAGGTCCCGGTCGTTCAGCCCCACGAAGTTGTAGCCCGCCGACACCCACATGTTCTTCTGAACCTGGTAGCCCACCTCGAAGCCCAGCGTCTTCTGCAGCGCCCCGCCCTTGCCGTACAAGAGACCCGCCTGCACCCCGAAGTCCCAGTCCTGGTTGATGTCCTGCGTGTAGCGCGCCTGCACCAGGTGCGCCCAGTACTTGCTGGCCAGCGTCCCGTCATCGGCGCGGCTGAGCTTGAAGGCATAGCGCGCCATCACGGCCCGGCCCGGCTCGGGGTTGTAGTTCACATGCGCCGAGACGATGTCCGCACTCGTCTTGCCCGGCAGGCTCGCGCCGTTGTCCGCGCCGAAGACGCTGCTGCCCTGCAACGCACCGGCCGCGTTGCCCGCGCCCACCACGCGCTCGGAACGCCGCTCGTAGCGCGCCAGCGCATTCCAGGTGTCGTCGTCCACCGGCCGGTAGGCGATGCCGATCTGGTGGCGCTGCAGATGGCGCTCGTTGCCCGCGTTGGCGCCCCGCCCTTCGCTGTCGCTCACGATGCTGCGCGCCAGCAAGCTCAGCGAGGGGCTGAGCTTGTAGCCGAAGCCGGCGCTAAAGAGGCGCGTGTTCGCATCGTCGCCCCAGCGCGCCTCATACACGCCACTGGCCTTGATCGTGTCGGTGATGTACTCCACGCCGCTGGTGATTGCGGTCGATTCGCCCAGCCCGCCAGCATAGCCCGTGCCGGTGTTCTTGCTGTTGCTGTAGCCGCTCATGTCGCGCGTGTGCTCCACGCCTCCGGTCACGCGCACCTGCTCGTTGATCTTGAAGGTGTTGCGCACGCCGATGGCCGCCTGCACCCCGCGCCCCTCGGCGCCGTCGGCGATGCGGTACTCGTTGTACACGCGACCGCCTTCCATGTAGTTGCTCTCGATGCCGACGATGCCCGTGTTGTTGCGCTGCGTGCTGTCCAGCTCGTAGGGGCCGTTCAGGGTCGAGATGAGTTCGTAGCGCCCATACACACGGGTCTTGTCGGTCACGGCGTAGTTGCCGCCGATGGCCAGCACATGGCGCTTGCCGTCCTTCAGGTCCTGCTCGCCTTCAATGAAGACCTGCGCACCCGTCAGGAACGGCAGCGCGGTGGACAGGCGCCCGCGCACCGTGGTCTGGCTCTGGGTGTCGACGCCATTGGCCTGCACGGCGGCGCCCAGGGTGGTCACGCTGTTGGCGCCGATGCTGCTGCCCATCTGGCCGTTGTAGGTGGAGATCTGGCCGTAGTCGAAGCCCGAGCTGGAACCCAGCGCGTTGTTGCTCTGGCCGTGGCGCAGGCCCACTTCGGCCACTGTCGTGTCGCTGAGCTTCTTCTGCACGCTCAGCGTCGCGCCCTTGCGCTCATCCCCTTGCACCTGGGCGGCGTCCTTGCTGTAGAGCACCTCGCCGCGCACGGCCAGGGTCGGGTCGATGCGGTACTCGGCGCGTGCCGAGGCCTCGGTGTGGCCGGCCGAGAAGCTCGCGCCCGGGTTGTCGAAGCCCTGGCTGGTCTTGGCCGCCAGGGCCACCACGGCCAGCTTCTCGTCCTGGTAGCGCGCTTCCACCCGCGCACCGTGGCCGCTGCCCTTGTCGTCGGACTCGGTCTTGACCAGCTCGCCGGCCACGCTGGTGTTCTCGCCGATGCGCGCCACGCCCGTGAGCGCCTGCAGCTTGCGCTTGTTCTGCGGGTTCTGGTCGACGCTGGCCACCACGCCCAATTGGAGGTTCTCGCTGACCTTGACCTGCACGTCGGTGCCGGCCACGGTGAACTTGGGGCCGCCCGAGTCGACCTCGTAGGTCACGCGGATGGACTGCGGGTTCAGGTTCGCATCGATCGAAGCGATGGCGTGCGTGAAGAGAATGCGGCGCGTCAGCGGTTCCACCGTGTAGTCCACGAAGCGCGCCACGGCCGTGCGCTGCAGCACGATGTTGGGCTGGTTGCGGTCGCGCACCACGATCTCGATCTGCTCGCTGTTGTCCACGAACTCGCCGTTGCCCGCGCTCAGGTAGTACGGGCCCGAGGTGCCCACGGCGCGGAACTCTTCCACCTGCTGGGTCTGGGCGGTGCGCGAGACGTAGCTGGTGGCGCGCACGTTCTCGTCTTCGTACACGTGCTTCAGGCCCGTGAGCGAACGGTTGCTCTGGCTCAAGTTGCGCACCTCGGTGCTGCTGGCGGTGGTGAAGTCGCCGTACAGCAGGTAGGAGCGGTTCTTGTCGATGCGCACATAGAGCTTTTGCGTGCTCTGGGCGTCGAAGCCCTTGACGGCGGAGTCGCCGTAGATGGGATAGAACTCGTCGGGGCGGATGTCGCGGAACAGGCGATCCTTGCGGGTCTTGTCGGAGTCGTAGGCGGCGGTGAGCAGGTACTCGCCCTTGACGGTGCCCTTGAAGAAGAAGGCGGCGCGTCCGCTGGCGCGGGTGTTGTTGTTGCCCTCGTCCTTCAGGCCCGTGAGTTCGGCTTCGAAGGCGGCGCCGGCGGGCATGGCGCCGATCGGGAGCTTGCCGCGCTTGGTGAAGTCCAGAACGCCTTCGACGATGCCCACGCCGATCATGGGGCGCATCTCGGGCAGCAGCGCCAGGCGCACTTCCTTGACGAAGGTGCCCGCGCTCACGCGCAGGCGCGCATCGCCGGGTTCGCCCGGGGGCAGGAGCTGGAACTCTGCAGCACCGCCATCCATGAAGACCTGGGTGCCCGGCTCGGTGGGGTTCAGGTCTTCGGCCAGCCAGCGGCCGCGATCGGTCTCCAGGGTGAGCTGGGTGCGGGCGGTGACGGGCACGCCGGCCGCGTCGATCAGGCGCACCTTGACGACCACGGGGGTGCGCAGGTCGGCGCGGGCCACCTCGGGCAGGTCGACCTCGATGGCGCCGAGCTTGTCGGGGGCGATGAGGGTGATCTCGTCGGCGCTGCCTCGCACGTTGCCGAAGCCGTCCACGGCTTCGAGCTTGAGGGTGTTGGTGCCGGGGCGCAGGGCCACGCCGATGTATTCCCAGGCGGCGATGTTCTTGGACGCCAGCACGGTCTTCTTGCCGACGCGGCGATCTTCCAGGGTCACTCCGTTCACGCTCAGGCGCAAGACGCCGCCGGCAGCGCCCTTGACGCGCACGTTGATGGATTGGCCGGCGACGGTGTCGCCGCTCTTCAGGCCGATGAAGGCCAGGGTGTTGTTCTCCAGCTGGGGCAGCAGGGTCTCGAGTTCGATGGGACTCGGAGCCGCTTGCGGCAGCATGGGCGTTGCGCGGGGTTCGAGCATGGCGCCACCCGTACCGATGGGCCGCACCGGGCCTGCGCCGACGCCGGTCGCCGAGCTTCCTGTGGGCGAGGATGGCAGGCCCGAGGTGGACACACCGTTCAAGGGCGAGAACAGGCTGCCGGTCGGGATCGCCGGAGGCTGGACACCCAGCGTGCCACCCATGCTGCCACCCCCGCCGCTGACGAAGCTGCTGGCGTTGGCCGGGGCCACGGGCAGTGCGATCAGCGGTGCGGAGGTGGTCTGCACGGCGCCGGTGCTGCCGCTGACCAGCGCCTGGCCGGTGGCGGGCAGGCCGCGCACGTCGCCCACGGGCACGACCTTGCCTTCGGGGTCCAGGCGCAGGCGCACCTGCGCTTCGGCCTCGGTGTCGGGGCGTGCGGCGATGGCGGCGCGGCGCGCGGCCACGTCGGCGATCACGCGCTTCTCGTCGCAGTTGGTGATGATGAAGTTGGCCTTGTGGAACTCGCCCTTCTTGAGGTCGACGAAGCGGCTCTCGGGGGCGCCCGCGTTGCGGTTGTCCAGCACTTCGAGCTTCGCGCCCAGGGGCAGCGTGGTCTGGTCCAGGCGCAGCACGTGGGTCACGGGCTTGAGGCCGTACAGGCTCCACTTGCCTTCGATGTCGGTGACGACGTGGGTGCCGTCTTCCATGTACAGGCGCACGCCGGGGACGCCGATCTCGTCAGTGCCCTCTTGCTTGCCGTCGCGCTTGCAATCCAGATAGACCTTGCCGAAGGCGAAGGCGTCGTCGGAGAACACGCCGCCGGTCACGCGCACGGTCCAGTTCGCCAGGTTCGACTGGATGGGGCCCGAGGTGGCGCGTGCGCGGTTGATGGCATCGCCGTTGGTGGGCGCGCCCACGCCGATGCGCACGCGGTAGCGCACCATCGCGCTCTGATCGGGTGCGATGACGAGCGCGGGGTAGTTGAAGATCAGGCCCGGGCCGGCGCCGCCGGCGGGGTTGGGCACGACCTGGCCGTTCAGGCGCACGCTGTTGGCCACGTAGGCGAAGCCCGGGGGCAGCGTGTCGTTGAAGGTGACGCCGGTGACGGGGAAGCCGGTCTTGTTGGTGACGGTGAGCGCGTAGTCGATGAAGTCGCCGAACTCGACCTGGCGCTTGCTGCCGTCCTTGCGCAGCACGAGGCCCAGGATGTTGCCCGGGTCCAGCGGGATGTGGTTGTGCACGGCGTCGCAGGGCGTGCCGTCGGGCTTGGCGCCGGCCTGCACCTGGAAGTAGTAGCTGGTGGGGTCGGCGTCCTTCGGGGGCACGGCGCTGGGCACGACGGCGCCGCAGCTGTTGAAGGAACCACCGGTCACGGGGATCAGTTGCGAGGGGTAGACGTAGCCGCTGCCTGCAGGCGGGGTCACGGACAGGCCATAGGTGCACAAGCCGGTCACCGGGGGCGACTGCAGGTAGAACTGGTAGGCGCCGTCGGCGCCGGTGGTCATGGAGATGCTGCCGTTGGGGTTGAGGGTGTAGGCACCGGAGTCGGCACCGTAGATCTCCGCGGCGGTGATGGGCCCGGCCGTACCGCTGCTGCAGGACTGGCGCGTGTAGGTGACCAGGGCGCCGGCCACGGGTTGGCGCGTGAGGGCGTTGTAGACGGTGCCTTGCGGATCGACCAGCAGCGACTGCACCGAGCTGGCGGTGGCGGCCAGCAGCATGGTGGGGGTGACGTTGACGGTGTTCTGCTCGAAGGCGGCGGCCCAGGCCTTGTTGGTGAGCGACACGCGCCCGCCGATGGCCGCTGGCTTCTCGGTGATGCGCACGCTCAGGCGGATCTGCTCGCTCTGGCCGGGGGCCAGGGCGCGGCTGCCATCGGTGAGGCTGAGCGCCACTTCGGTGGGCAGCTGGAAGGGGTTGGCGCTGTCTTGCGTGCTGCGGTTGCAGGTGGCGCGGCCGGTGAAGCCGGTGGCGGCGTTGAGGTTGCCGTTGGCGCTCTTGGGCGGGCCCAGCAGTTCCCAGGAGGCGATCTGACCGCTCGACTTGTCCATGTCGAAGGTGCAGTTCAGGTTGTCGATGACGCGCACGTTGGGTGCGGCGACAGCGCCTGTGTTGCTGACCTTGAAGGTGTAGTCCAGCTCGTAGACGCCCGGGGAGACCCGGCGGGCCATGGAGGCCTGCTTGGTCAGGGTGAGCGTGGGCAGCTGGGTGGACACCGGCGTGGGCGAGGTGTCGTTGTTGGGGTTGCCGTCGCCGTCCGGGTCGGGGTTGTCGCCGTTGACGGAGTCGTCCAGGGCCACGGCCGGGCCGCCGGCGTTCAATGCACCGGAGGCCTTGACGGTGTTGAGCAAGGTGCCGGTGCGGCCGGTGAAGTTGATGCGGGCATCGAACTGCACCGTGAGCTGCGCGCCCACGGGCAGCACGGCGCCCTCGGCCAGCAGGTTGGAGGCGGCGGCGGTGCCCTTGAAGGCGGGGTTGGCCGTTGCGATGGTGCCGCCGCTGGGGGCGGGCGCAATCACGATCGAGCCGGGCACGATGGTGTACTGGTTGGCGCCGGGCACTGCCGCTGCGGTGTAGGTGCCGAACTGGGTGGCGCCTGCGCCCTCCATGACGTCTGCGGCCTGCACGCCGTACAGCCACGAGGTGCCGTAGTTGCGCACGTTGACGCTGAAGCGCACGGTGGCGGTGCCGTCGGTCTTGCCGTCGGCGCCGCGGTTGATGCGCGGGGTCGATGCTGCCTTGGCCACGCCGATGCGCGCCTGGGTGGAGCTGATGACGATGGTGTTGGACGGCACGGTGGCCGGGCCGGTGCCGTCGTTGTAGGCGCTGTGGGCGGTGTTGCGGATCTCGCCTGTCTGGTCTGCGTTGACCTTGACGGCGAACTGCATCGCGATGGACACGTTGCGCGCCACGGGCGTGGAGATGCCGATGGCCACTTCGACGGCCGAGGCGTCCTCTGCGGTGCGGTAGCTGAAGGCCGGGTCGTTGGCCAGGCGGTACAGCTTGACGGCGTTGGCGGCCGTGGTGCGCAGGGTGCCGGGCAGGTACTGGGTGCCGGCGGGCACGGGGTCGCGCACGAGGACCAATGCGGAGGGTGCGCCGTTGACCAGCAGCGGCGTGTTGGTGGGGGCGATGACGTTGGACGGCTGTGCGTCCTGCGCGCCGATGTTGGTGCCCGAGACGGAGAAGTCGATGCGCGTCTGGCCCGGGATGACGGTGCCGGGGTAGCTGGCGGATTTGACGAGCTGCAGCGCGGCGGCGTTGCCGACGGTGACGGTGTCGCGGTTGGCGGCAGTGAGGCCTTGCAGTGCGGTGGTGGCTGTCAAACCGACGCAGGCCACGCCCGTGGCTGCCGTAGGGATGGTGCCCTGCACCAGCAACGCGGCGGTCTCACCCGGCTTCAATGCGATGGCACCTGCCGCGTTGAGCTGCACCACGGGATCGGCCGGGTCGACCACGCCGTTGTTGTTGGCATCGCGCACCACGCGCAGTGCGGACAGGTCCAGCGTGTCGGCTGCGCAGCCCGCTGCGTTGTTGGCCAGCGCCAGCGTGTAGGTGGAGGCGACGTTGCCGGTGTTGGTGAGCAGGTGGCTCAGCGTGACGACGCTGGCCGGCGGGCGCGACAGCGACTGGTCCTGCGTGAGCACCAAGGCTTCCACGGGCAGCACCGTGGCGATCACTTCGTTGGACGAGATGGTCTCGGTCTGCGCCAGGCCGTTGGGGACGTACGTGCCCGTGGCAATGCTGCGGATCACGATGCCCGCGGGGGCGGGGGCTGCATGCGCCGATGCCATCACGCCGAGCAGCAGCACGAACGCCATGCATGCGCACAGCGCGGCAGCGAACCCGCGCGGCGATCGCGGGCCGGTGCCTCTGAGCTTGGACGTGAACAGCATGTAGCGAACCCTTGAACGATCTCTGCCTGGGGACCCAGAAAGGAATGGAAGAACTTTTTTCCTGTGCGCCCTCGCCCGTCGATGGACAACGAGCGGTGAAGGCGCAGGGGAAAAAGGGGGCGAGCCCCCTTGTGGGGATGTGAAGGTGTGCCTGGGAGGGAAGCCACCGGCCGGCACGGGGCCCGCCGGCGCTTCGCCTTCACACAGGCCGGGGTCCCTTAGTTGTTCACCTTCACCGAGAACAGCAGCGTGGCGGTGCCGCCAGGCGCAACCGTGTTGCTTGCGCTGCCGCAAGCCACCGTCGTCGCGGTGCTGCTGTAGGCCAGGGCCGTACCGGTCACGCCGGTGGACGTGCACTGGTTCGCGGCCGGAGGCTGCGTCGCGCCCGTGAAGGTGGTGTAAGCCGGCACCGCGTCGTTGATCGACATGTTGGTCACCGGAGCGGCGCCTTCATTGGTGGCAACGACGCGGTACACGATGCACTCACCGGGCTTGGCGACCAGCGGAGCCGACGAGGACGGGACCTCGGTGCCGTCGCAGTTCGTGTCCAGCGCCTGCGTCTTCACGAGGCGCATCTGGCCGGTGATGACGGTGGTGATGTCGGTGGCCGTCGGCGAGCCGCAGGCTGCGACGTCGGGGAAGGTCACCGTCACCGTGGCGGTGTCGGTGGCACCTGCCGTGGCACCGCCCGGTGCGAACACCTTGACGAGCAGCTTGTGCGTCTTGCCGCTGTCCAGCGCGGTGCCGGTGGGTGGTGCGGTCGGCGTGACCGTGCCGTTCGTCACCAGCGTGTCGCCGCCGTCGATCTGGCCGTCGCCGTTCACGTCGACATACAGCGCCGTGGTCCAGCCCGCCGTCACGTCTGCCGCGGGCAGCGTGGCCGTGACGTTGTACTTGGTGCCGCAGCTTTGCGCGCCGGTGATGGTCACCGTGTGGGCATACACCACCGAGCCGCCGGGAGCGACCTGGCCGTTGTTGTTCGGCGTGAGCGTCGCGCCGAAGGTATTGGCCGTGGTCACGGTCACCGCGTCCATCTTCGTGTCGATCGCCGTCACTCCCGTGGAGGTCGTGATGGTGGAGCGCACCTGGAAGTACACGGCCTGGCCGGTGACCGGCGCTTGCGAGGCAGGCGGCGTCACGCAGGCATCGACCGGCGTCTGCGTGGTGGCGGGAACGTTCACCGAGGTGATCGCCGCACCCGCGCAGGTGCCGCCCGCCGCCACGAACTTGACGGTCCAGCCCGCGGGCAGGCTGCCCGGGAAGCTGTTGGTCTGGCTCGCCGCCAGGCTGTAGGTGTTGGCCACCGAGTCGTTGTTACGCACGAACAGGTTGAAGATCGTGCCGGTGCCGGCGGGGGTCGTCTTCGTCGTTGTCGGCTGCGGGCTCGGGCCCGTGCCCACGTCGCCGTTGCCGGTGTTGCCGGCCGTGCCGTTACCGGTGGCCGTGTTGGTCAGGTCGACCAGCACACCCACCACGTTGGTCAGCGTGTCGCGCGTCGATTCCGTCTTCGTGCTATCGCCCGTGGAGGTACCGGTGACGATCGCACTGCCGCCCGCGCCAGGTGCCGCCTCGGCCGGCAGCGTGGCTGCCAGCACGAACTTCACGCTGCCGTTGGCCGGCACCGGACCGGTGTCGGGAATGCCGTCGCTGTTGTTGTCGATCAGCGGCGTCACGCCGTCGGCGGCGAAGAACTTGAAGGTCGTGCCGGCCGGGAACGTGCCCAGGGCCGCCGTGAGGTTCACGACGTCCGGCGCGTTGCCGATGTTGAACACGGTCTGGGTGAACTTCACCGTGGTGCCCGCCCCTGCGCTGGCCACGGTCGTGGTGTCGGCCGCGGTCGTGTTGGGGTTGCCCACTGCCGTGTCCTTCGAGGCCGTCGGGCTGGCGCTGGCATCGGCCGAGCCGAGGATGATGCCGAAGGTGCCGATGACGTTGTAGCTCGACGGGTTGGTCGGCGAGCCCGGCGTGCCCGGGTTGTCCGACGTGGTCGTCGGCGGCACGGTCACGGGGTTGTACCTGGCGGTGTTGGTCGTCGTCGACGTGCCGATGGCGGCCGTGTCGTTGACCATCACGACGAAGCTCACCGTCTGCGTCACGTTCTGCGGCAGCGAAGCCACCACGAAGGCCAGCGTGTTGCCGGTCGCGGTGAAGTCGATGCCGGCGGCGGCGGCCGCTTCAGCTTGCGGTGCATCCGTGAGCGCGGTGCCCGGTGCATTGCTCCACACGGCCGAGCCCGGCACGTACGTGAAGCCGGCAGGCACTGTGTCGGTCATGACGAAGCGACCCGGTGCACCGCCCGTGTTGTTGAACTTCAACGTGTAGGTGGTGTACACGCAACCTGCGGCCGGCGTGGTCGCGCCCGCCACGGTGGCGGCGCAACCGGCCACCGAACGCGGACCGCTCACCGACGCCGTGGGCCAGGTGCCGCCGTTGGCGGACCAGGCGACCGACGGAACGGCCAGGCTCTTGGTGGCGTTGAAGGCGGCCTGGTCCGTGAGGTTCACGTTGTCGACGTCGGCGGCCGTGAGGTTGCCGGCGGCGTACAGCGCCGGCGTGCCCGCGGTGGCCTTGACGGTCGCGGCCACCGGCGAGGTGAACGTGGCTGCCGTGGCCGTGCTCGGGATCGAGTACGCGACGACGAACGGGAAGGTGCCGTTGTTGCCCGCAACGGTCTGCGCCGGAACGTTACACACCGCACCCGGCACCACCGAGCACAGCGCGGTCGTGCTGTCGGGCACGCCGTCGGCATTGGCATCGGCGAACACTTCGACCTTGGTGAAGCCGTTCGGGCTCGCCGGTGCGGTCACCGTGAAGGTGAAGGTGTCGGTGCCGTTGCCGGTGTTGGTCAGCACGTGCGGCGCGTACACGGTCGTGCCGGCCGCGCCTGTCTTGGTGTTGACCACCGTGGTGGTCTCGGTGGTGAAGGTGTCCAGGTTGAACGAGCCGACCTGCTGCACCGTCGTCTGCACGAGGTTGGAGGTGGCCAGTTGGCTGGCCCCATTGGGGTCCAGGTAGGTGGCCGAAGCCTGGTTGCCGATGACGGTGTTGGCGGGTGGAGCCGCGGCGAAGGCACCGGAACTTCCGAACAGGAAGCTCAGCGTCAAGGCTGCTGCGCCCGCCCAGAGCGCACGCGGCGCGGGGCCGGTGCGACGGGCTGACAAGGTAGGGGTCACTTGGGTTTCTCCTCAGGGGTGGGTCAAGAAAGGTCAGGGAAAAAGGACGAACTCACCCCGGCCGGGGATTTCCGCGAACGGAAACCGGCAATGGAAAAACCAGCGGGGTTTCAGGAAAGAGAACTCGCCGTCAGCGCGGGATGCCGCTGACGGTTGTCAACGCCGCGAACTCAGGGCGTCTTGCGCGCCACCTTGTCGGCGGCGGGTGCGGGTGCTGCTGCAGCAGGCGCGGCGGGCGGTACCACCGTCTCGACCTTGGCGCGCGCGGTCACCGCGGCCGAGCCGTTGGCCGGCAGCTGGCCCAGCGTCCAGCGCAGCGAGCGGTATTCGTTGTACGGAACCGCTTCGCTCTTGCCGTTGACGGTGCGTGCCAGCGGCTCGGCGGCGAACGCGCCGTCCTTGGTCGCTGCCTTGACCAACGTCGCGCCGGGCTTGGCGGTCTTGGGCAGGTACTCGAGCCCTTCAGGGATCGGCAGGTTGGCCACCAGGCCGGTGACGGCCTTGCCCGTGTGGTTCGTGTAGGTGGCCGTGTACTCCAGCACGTCGCCCGGCTTGACCGAATCGGCCGCCACCAGTTGCTCCTTGCCTTGCGCGTCCTTCACGACCTTGGACTGCACCAGGACGACTTCCACCGTCTTCTTTTGCGCAGCCTCGGTGGCGGCAGCCATGGCGGCGGGTTGGGCGACGGCCGCGCCGGCAATTCCCAACACGGCCAGTACGGCCGCACCGCCGCCAAGGCGGAAGGCCATCTGGAGGATGGGGATCGCAAGGAAGCTCGATCGAGATGATTTCAGACGGGACATGAATGACTCCAAATTGAATGTGTGCAAGGGACGCATCGGGACCGGATCTACTGAAGACCTGGAGAGAGAAAGTGCATGAAGTGCACGCCGCTCGCCGGTCGTCGCCTGCGGTTCCGGCCATGAAGGAAGGCGTGCCTCCCTCGCGGCCTACCGCTCGTTTCTTTCTTCTGTCGACATCGCATCCACAGGCGTGGCAACTCGCCAGCGACATCGGACTTCGCATCGGCAACGCCAGGCCGCTGCGGCCCCTGCATCGCCGCCGGAACAGGTGTCCGGCTTCTTGAATGAAGTCCCAATCCAGATCGCATGCGCCTCCCCCATCCGGTGAATCGAAACGTGCCGACCGCCTCTTGCTGGGTTTTGTCGGCTCGCCTCTCAATTTCGGAACACGTTCTCGATCGGTTACGAAGCCCCCATCCTCGCTTGTGACTTTTGTCGCATTCGAAGAACTGGAATGTGTCCAACGCGCACTTTTTTGTTTCTGGACACCGGTCGCGAACTGCGCGGCGGCCTGCGCCCTCCAGGCAGGCGCAGCAAGGCCTCCCCAGGGCGCCCTCGCCCGGTGACGGAGGCAGCCTTCGGCAAGCCGAGGCCACGCGCGAGGCGGCAAGCCCGACGCAAGACGACTCTCCTTCGACGCTGTTCCAGAACTGCTTCATGAGTGACCGGGTGAACTCGTGCGGCCAGTCCCCACGAGCGTTCGCGTTCGGCATGCCCTTCGTGTCGGAAACGGTTGCCTCGCGCTTTCAATGCGAGCGAACTCTATGGCAATCGGCAATTCATTGGACGCCCGGAAAAAATCGATTCAAAGAAATTGATGACCTAATTCACACAATTAAAGAACCTTAGTACCCATGCTTTTCATTGCGTTGCGCTGTCGCATCAATTGATTTGAAAGTGATTTGTTTCGCATTGAATCCACAATTAAAACAAGTCAATTGCACGAGAAAAATCAATTCCTCCAAATGAAAATCGAGAAGCTACGAGGAGCAACCCGACAGGCGGCAGAAGACACGACCTCAAGCGAAACAGGAACATATCCGAGGCACCACGGAACTTTCTCACAAACATTTAAATAGATTTGTTAACGATTAAATCCAACTCAGCGCACGAACATCCGGCTCTTGAAACTTGCGCCTCGATCGAAAAATATCGACCCACAAAAACGCAGCATCCGGACGGTTGGATTCTTAATTTCCATTTGATTGACGCCTTGGCATCTTTGATTGTGAAAAAAATCACACTCCGAAGAATCACGCTCGTAACCAATCACAACTTTTCATCGAATAGGAAATACGAGGCAAATCAATGAAGCGCGGTATTCGCCGCGCTGCATGTCAGTCCAGGGAGATGCAAGTTGTCCACGTTCGCGAGTCGCAGAGCTTTCCGGGGCGCCGTCATGGCGTTCGCGGAAAGGCCGCCCCGGCCTGAGCCGGCCCTCTTCCTTTGCCCTCTGTGGGTCGCCGCACGCGACCGACACGCCGCCCGGATGCGGCGTCCGCGCTGAGGCCAGGCCCACGTCATGTCCACCATCTTTCTACCGGCGCTTGCGCGCCGGCTGGGCGCAGCTTTGTCTTGCGCCATCGCACTCCTGCCGCTCATGCCGCTGGCGGCCGCGGCGTCGCCCACCCTCGATGCCATCGGCCAGGCGCCGCGCAGCGTGCACCGGCTGAAGTTCCATGTCGACCCGGTGCTCGCCGCCGACATCGGCGCGGCGGAAGCGGGCCGGCGTCTCGTGCAGTATGTGGCCGACGTCAACAGCGTGTTCACCCGCGAGACGGTGCGCAGCTTCGTGTTCGACCCGGCCACCGACCTGCAACTGGTGGCGCCGTCGAAGGCACCCGCCTGCAGCCTCAACGACCTGGTGGACGGCGAGATCGTGGTGTGCCTGTCGGCCTCGCAGCGCGGCTACAGCCACGGCGGCCTGGCGATGAGCTGGACCTATCCGGTCAAGGGCGTGATCTGGAACCTCAACTGGCGGGCGATCCACGACCCGCAGCGGCTGTCGCGCGAGGTCACCGCTGCGGCGCCCGAGTCGACCGAGAAGGACTACCTGGGCCGCCAGCTCAAGACCCTGCTGCACGAGTTGGAACATGTGCATGGCGCCGGCTCGGGCGAGTACTACCACGCGAGCCATGTGACGGACACCACCGGCGTGGCACCGAAGGCCGACCTCGCACTCTCGAACCCGCGCGACCGCTACTGGTGGCCACGCCAGCACTGGCGCCAGGACCCGCTGCTGGGCAGCGTGTTCGAGGAGCGGCTCGATCCGCAGGCGAACCGCAGCGCCACGCTCGCGATGACGCGCTTCACCGAGGGCACGAAGGCGATGATCAACACCGACTGGCGCCAATGGCCGCGCTGGGCCGGCTCGACCTACATGGCCGCCACCGCGCAGACCCGGGTGGCGGTCACCGACCGCGCGACGGGACAGGCGCTGCCCGGCGCGGCGGTGTCGGTGTGGCGCGACCCCGGCGCGCAAAAGCCGCTGGAGCTGCTGGCCAGCGGCACGGCCGACGCGCAAGGTCGCTTCGTCTTCGACTGGGGCTGCGGGTTCAGCTGCTTCGCGGTCGGCAAGACCAACCTGCTGGTGAAGGCCGGCGCCACGGGGCGCGAGAACGGCGCCACGTGGTTCACCATCTTCGATGCCTTCGAACAGAAGGCGGTGCAGGGCCGCGCGCACTTCACCATCGACTTGGCGCTGGGCGGCGGCGAGACCGCGCCGCCGACGGTCTCGCTGGCCGAGACGGGCCCGGCGGTCGTCGGCCAGCCCCTCGTCCTCGTCCCGGTGGCGAGCGATGCGAGCGGCGCCGCAGGGGTCAAGGTGATGGTGGCGGGCAACGACCTGCCGGTCTGCACCTTCGTGGCCGCGCCGTATGCCTGCCACTGGACACCCGCCCGGCCGGGCGTGCAGACGATCCAGGTGCTGGCGATCAACGCGGCCGGCCGCTCCGCCATCGTGACGGCGAACGTGTTCGTTCAACCTGCCGGCGAACGCGTCGCGGCCCGCTGATGCACCCGGTCATTCCCATCGGCCATCCGGCGTTCTCGCTCGCACTGCACGGGGCGTGGATGCACGAGGGCGACACGGACACCGATGCCATGACGTCTGCGCGCAGGTCGCAGGCCGTTCGGCCGAGCGACCGCGCGCCCGCTTCCCGGGCTGCGGCCGGGCCTGCGCGCGCCTCGTCGACACACGGTCTCGAGGTCGCGGTCCATCGCGGCAACGGGCCGGGCGACGCCGTGCGGCGCATCGCGGTGCTGGAGCCATCGGACCCCGACCGGTACTTCGTGGCCAGCGCCCTGCGCACGGCGGGCCACGAGGTCGTGGAGTTCTCGCTGCTGCGCAAGTTTGCGCAGTCGCTGTCCGCCGGAGAGAAGTTCGACCTGCTGCTGCTCGCGCTCGACGGCTCGCACGACGTGATCTGGTCGACCGCCAGGTTCCTGCGGCGCCTGGCCGGCGGGTCCACGCCGCTGCTGTTGTTGATGCGGCCGGAGCAGTTGCTCGGGAGCCAGGTCATCGCCCCGGAGGTTGCCGACGACTTCGTGCTGATGCCATGCGAGGACTGCGAACTGGTCGTGCGCGTCCTGCGGGTGCTGGCCACCAAGGCCGAAAGAGAGAACGAGGTCTTCCGCTTCGGTCGTTTCGAATTCGATCCGATCGACTGCACGGTGCGCATCGACGGGCAGGGCACGCGCCTTCAACCGCGCCAGTTCGAGCTCGCGCTGTTCCTGTTCCGGCACGCGAACCGGGCGTACTCGCGCGATGAAATCTTCCGCGCCGTCTGGGGTGACGCGGGACCCTCGGGGCAGACCCGCACGGTCGATGTCCACATGACGCGGCTGCGCAAGCTGCTGAAGACGACGGGCACCAAGGATGTGTCGCTGGTGTCCATCCGCGGTTTCGGCTACCGGCTCTTCATGAACCTGCCCCCCAGCGCCTGAACCGGCGGGCGCTCGGCCCTCGCCTTACTTTGCGGGCAGGTACAGGCGCGGATCGACCGCCTTGCCGCGGTAGCGGATCTCGAAGTGCAGCCTGGCGCGACCGCTGCCCTCCGCCGGGCCGATCTCGGCGATCTTCTGGCCGCGCTGCACGCGCTGGCCCTGCTTCACGCCCACCTTGGCCACGTTCGTGTAGATCGACATGTAGGAGCCGCCGTGGTCGACCATGATGACGCTGCCGTAGCCGCGCATCGTCTCGGTCGCGGCCACCGAACCGGCGCCGATCGCGTGCACGGGCTCGCCGCTGCTGCCGCCGATGTCCAGGCCCTTGTTGCTGTTGCCGTTGAAGCCCGCGATGACCGCGCCCTGCGACGGCCAGCCCCAGTCGCTGCGCCGCGAAGCAGGCGGCACCACGGGGTCGCGTTCGCGGGGAGCGGGCGCGGGCCTGGCCTTTTCTGTAGTGCTGCCGCCACTGCCACCACTGCTGCGTGGAGGGGGCGTTGGAGCAGCCGTGGCGCCGCCCGGCGGCACCACGCGCAACACCTGTCCGGCTTCGAGCTGATCGGGGTCCTTGATCTGGTTCCAGCGTGCGATCTCGGCCGTCGTCCGGCCTGAACGCTGCGCGATGCGGTACAGCGTGTCGCCCGGCTGCACGACGTATTCACCGGGGCCCGCCACCGGCGTACTGGGCGTGGTGGAGCATGCGCCCACCATCAATGCCACTGCCAAGGAGAGGCATGCGCCCCATCTGCCGCCTGTCACAACCACGCGCGAAGTCCTTTCTGAATCTTGCGGATCGCGCGGTCCCGGGTGTCCGGAGCCGCGCCTGAATACCCGGCAAGGCTACCAGCAGTCGTTGCGCGGACATTGCGGCCCCAGGAACAGGCCGGTGCAGACCGGCCGGCGTCCACCCTCAATCCTTCGGGGTTTCGTCCTCTGTCTTCAACGCGAAAGCGCGTGGAGTGCATCCGAAGCGCTTGCGGAAGACCAGGGAGAAATAGGCGGTGTCCACGAATCCGCACCGAAGCGCCACGTCTTCGATCGATCCGTGTCGATACAACGGGGTCCTCAGCAACCGAGCGGCGTTCTTCAACCGCGCATCCTGCACCACACCCCAGAAAGTCACCCCGCGCTGAACGTTCGCGAACACCTTGTGAACGTACCGGGTGGAGATATTGAAGTCCGTCGCCAGGCTCTGTGCACTGACGTCCGGGTTGGAAAAGTTGTCGGCGATCCAGCGCCGCATGCGCACGTGGAGTTCGCGGTCGCGGGGAGACACCCGGCTCTCCGCATCGCCCGCCATCTTTTCAAAACCGTTCTGCGCGAACGCGAACGACAGCATCGACATCACGTGCTCCACCGCGAAGCCTCGCTCGACCGGGCTGCTGATGTGCCGCAGGTGCTCAGGGCTTGTGGCGCACAGGTAGGCCGAAAGCACCTGGGCCCATCCCTTGTCGCCCTTGAAGCAGGTTTCGGTCGCATCCGCAGCGTCCGGCAGCCACCGGTCGACCAGGACACGCGGCAATCCGATCATCCAGGAATTGGTGGCCTCCATCGAGGCCATGCGCCGGCCGTCCCAGGTGAACGTGACACGATTCGGCGGATTGAGGCGGCTGTAGCCGTAGGTCTTGCTGTCGATGACCGTGGTCCTGTCCGTGCGCAGTTGCACGCCCCCCACCGATACGCCTGCAGGCATGAAACCCACCAGTCCGCGTTTCTCGAGGCACAGAGCACCCGCCCACGCGTATGGCACGTTCAGGCTGTAGCGCCCATTGCCGTCAGTCACGACCGAATCGAGCGGAGGCGCACCGCACCCGCCCACTTGAACCACCACATTGGCGAGGCCTTTCTCCGCGCCATTGATCACCCCGTCATTGGCGACCCCGCCGCCCACCCCGTTGTCATTGAAGACCCGGCCGTTCAGGGCAAACGCCGGATTGTTGACGAAGGTACAGACGAGCTCGGAACCCGGCACCATGCGATTGGCCGGAATGGTGAGCACATTGCCATTCAGCGTGCCGATGACGCCAACGACGGAGGGAGTCGTACAACTCGCGCTGACCGGACGACGGGGCCAGCCTGGCGGCGCGTACTCCGTGATGGTCACGGCCTGGCCACTGGTGCCCGTGATCGTCGCGCCGGAAACAGCCACGCCATTGGCAACGGTGATCGTCTCGCTGCTCACGGCGAGCCCGGTCAGCGCGAAGCGGAACTCATACGTGCCCAAGTCGCCCTCCACGCGCTTGACGATGCGCAGCCTGGGCGTGTTGGCGACCACCGCCGTGACGGGCGTGGTGGCATCGCAGCGCTGGTTCAATGCCGTCGTGCAGGCGGCGTCACCGCCGCCGCTGAGATTGGCGGTATTGGTCCCCCGGCCCGCACCGATCGCCGATGCGGGAACGTTGACGGGAATGCGGATCGAGAACGTGCCCGGTGCGACGCCGGGCTCGACACGGCAGCCGGTGGTGGTGGCGCCTGGCCGTCTTCGGCCACGCCGTACAGGCCCAGGGGTTCCGAATGCGCGTAATAGCCTTCCAGGATCAGGCCGGGGGTCGTCTCGCCTTCGAGCGTGATGTGCAGATCCGCACCCACGCGCGTGAGGGTCACGTTCTCCGGCGCGAAGCCGTCTTCGCCCTTGAGCAGGTACTTGGCACCTGCCTGCGTCTTGATCTTGACCGGTGCCTGGCCCTTTGCGGCCATTGCGTGATCGATGTTCTTTCCGTTGCTGCTGACAACGACCTTCGTCTTCTTGGAAGCCATGTAAATCCTGTGCTCGCTGAGTGAAAAATGGGTCCGGGCCAGCCTGCGAGAACACGCATCCTGATCAACCGGTGGGGACATGGACGACTCTAGGAGGACCCTTTACGCAGGACCATCAGACGAGTCTTAAACACAGGCCAAAGGGAATAAGCCAGCGCAGCAAACGTGAAAAACTCCTTCCAGTCTTTCTGCCCTTTGCCCGGGCTCCGGGTCCCGCGAAAGACATCGGGCGCGGGGGTATTTCTGGTCCTCATTTCGAGGCGCAGGTCACCCGCTTGAATGGGAGGACATGGCGATCGCCCACCCCTTGAAGCAGGAGCGGGATGGTGCGGACGACTGAAAACTCGGGCACCGTTGAAGTGCTCCTGCACCGCGGGGTCGAGAGGGCACCCAGGCGGGATGTCGGCTGGTTTGCAGCCCTGCTCACGCGAGCTGGCAGCGTCAACAGCCTGGGTCGCGACACTCTCTGTAGTGCCCCGGAAATACCACGATGGATGCCACCATCGGAGCCTTGCCGAGGGCATCCGGCGGAAGACCTTGCCGGACTTGAAAGGACGGAATCCCCAATGAAAAGTCCCGCCACAGAGACTGCGCGGGACTTTCAAAAACTGACAGGGATCGATCTTGGCGGAGAGTGTGAGATTCGAACTCACGGACGCTTTCACGTCGGCAGTTTTCAAGACTGCTGGTTTAAACCACTCACCCAACTCTCCGGAACCATTGATTTTATGCCGACTGCGCAGCCCTACTCCTCATCGGGCAGGAACAGCGTCTGCAGGTCGCTCAGAAAGTCGAGCCCGCGCTCCGTAGGCCACACGCGGAACAGGTCGCGCGCGACGAGCCCCTTGCGCTCGGCCTCTTCCAGGCCGCGCTGGATCGACGTCATCGCCAGGCCCGTGCGCTCGCTGAACTGGGGCAGCGTGAAGCCCTGTTTCAACCGCAATGCGTTGAGCATGAACTCGAACGGCAGATCGGCCAGCGCCACTTCGTCGCTCTGCGACACGGCCATGCCGGCGCGCGCGTTCTCCATGTACAGGCGCGGCTCGCGATAGCGCACCTGCCGCACGATGCGGTGCGCGAAGCTCAGCTTGCTGTGCGCGCCGGCACCGATGCCGAGGTAGTCGCCGAACTGCCAGTAGTTGAGGTTGTGCGCGCACTGGTGCCCATCGCGCGCGTAGGCCGAGACTTCGTACCGCGCCATGCCGCTCGCGCCCGTGCGCTCGGTGATGCGGTCGAGCATGGCGTAGGCGATGTCGTCCTCGGGCAGCGTGGGCGGGAACTTGGCGAACCAGGTGTTGGGCTCGATGGTGAGGTGATAGATCGAGATGTGCGGCGGCGCGAGGGCCAGGGCCTGGGTGAGGTCGGCATCGAGGCCTTCCATGGTCTGGCCCGGCAGGGCGTACATCAGGTCGAGGTTGAAGGTATCGAAGGCGCTCGCGGCCTCTTCCACCGCGGCAATGGCCTGGGCACGGTCGTGCACGCGGCCCAGCGCGGTGAGGTGCTCGTCGTTGAAGCTCTGCACCCCCACCGACAAACGCGTGACCCCGGCCGCGCGGTAGGCGCGGAAGCGGTTGCGTTCGAAGGTGCCGGGATTGGCCTCGAGCGTGATCTCGCACTCGGGCGCGAGCTTCAGGCGTGCGCGCACATCGCCGAGCAGCCGGTCGATGGCTTGCGGCGAGAACAGGCTGGGCGTGCCGCCGCCAATGAAGATGGTGTGGACGGTGCGGCCCCAGATCAACGGCAGCGCGGCGTCGAGGTCGGCAACGAGTGCGTCGATGTAGGCGGCTTCGGGAATGCCGTCGATGTCGGCTTCGCTCGCGGCGCGCCACTCGTGCGAATTGAAATCGCAGTAGGGGCACTTGCGCAGGCACCACGGCAAGTGGATGTACAGCGACAGCGGCGGCAGCGCGGCAAGTTGCAGCGGGCCGGGACGCATCCAGTGCAGCACGTCATTGGCCTGGGGAGCACCGCCGGGTTGGGCGGACTGGATCGGAAAGACGGTGGCCATCGGTCAGAACCAGCGCTCGCGCATCAGGGCGAGCATGGCCTGCGCGGCGCGCCCGCGGTGGCTGTTGGCGTTCTTCACGTCGGGCGGCAGCTGGGCAAAGGTCTTGCCGAAGCTCGGCAGGTACATGACGGGATCGAAGCCGAAGCCGTTGTCGCCGATGGGTGCGGGCGCGATCTCGCCGACCACGCGGCCGACGGCGATGAGCGGCTCGGGATCGTCATGGCGGCGCAGCGCGACCAGCGTGCTGACCAGCGCGGCGCGGCGGTTGACCACGCCGTCGAGCTGTTCGAGCAGCGCCTTCACGTTATTGGCATCGCCCTTGGCGTAGCCGAACTGCGTGGCGTAGTAGGCGGTGTCGACCCCCGGCAGGCCGCCGAAGGCGTCGACACACAGGCCGGCGTCGTCGGCGATGGCCGGCAGGCCGGTGGCGGCGCTCGCGTGGCGCGCCTTGGTCAGCGCGTTCTCGACGAAGGTGCGGAAGGGTTCTTCAGCCTCGCCCACGCCCAGCCCCGACTGCGGCACCAGGGTGACGGACAGCTCGGCAAACAGCTGCTGGAGTTCGGCGAGCTTGCCCGCGTTGTTGGAAGCCAGAACCAGTTTCATGGAAAGTCAAAAGATGGCTGTGGTGCCCGATGCACGGGCGCCAGTGGCTGTGGTTGCGGTCGTCGTTCGGTCAGTTCGAAAGCAGGGCCTGCTGCTGCAGGCTCACGAGTTCGCCGATGCCCTTCTCGGCCAGGCCGAGCAGGATGTTCATTTCATCGCGCGTGAAGGCCACGCCTTCGGCGGTGCCCTGCACTTCGACGAAGTGGCCGGCGCCGGTCATGACGACATTCATGTCGGTGTCGCACGCCGAGTCTTCGGTGTATTCGAGGTCGAGCAGCGGCGTGCCGTCGACGATGCCCACCGAGATGGCGGCCACGTGCCCCTTGATGGGCGAGGCCTTGAGCGCGCCGGAGGCCAGCAGCTTGTCGACGGCATCCTGCGCCGCCACGAAGGCGCCGGTGATGGCCGCGGTGCGCGTGCCGCCGTCGGCCTGCAGCACGTCGCAGTCGAGGTGGATGGTGCGTTCGCCGAGCGCGGCGAGATCGAACACGGCACGCATCGAACGGCCGATGAGGCGCTGGATTTCCTGCGTGCGGCCGGTCTGCTTGCCCTTGGCGGCCTCACGGCTGCTGCGGGTGTGGGTGGCGCGCGGCAGCATGCCGTATTCGGCCGTCACCCAGCCTTCGCCGCTGCCCTTCTTGTGCGGCGGCACTTTTTCTTCAACCGAGGCGGTGCACAGCACGCGGGTCTGGCCGAACTCGATGAGCACGGAGCCCTCGGCGTGGATGGTGAAGCCGCGGGTGATGCGCACGGGGCGCAACTGGTCGGCGGCGCGGCCGCCGCTTCGTGTGAAAGCAGTCATGTGAAAACCCAAGAAAGAAAAAATCAGCCGCTCTTCAGCGGCAAGTTTGGGGAACACCGCGGAACCGGCTTTGCCGGGCCGCAGGTGTTGCCCCCTGGAAGGGGGTTGGCGCAGCGACACGAAGTGCGCGAAGACTGGGGGTCATCTAGCTTTTGCGAGCGGCGGAGCGTCGAATGGCTTCGTTGATCTCGGCGATGGAACGCTCGATGGCGTCTTCGTCGAGGTCGTCGATCTCGCTGTCGGACGGCATGCCGGCCTGGATGGTCGAGGCGAACACGCCGTCGTCGATGGTCTCGGTAGACACGCCACGGTCGTCGCCGGGCGTCTCGGGCATTTCCCACTCGAGCGCGATCAGCGTCACGTTGTCGCTGTGCGCGCCGCCCTTGCGCAGCGCCATCTCGGCGAGGTCCGGCGCGGCATCGGACACGGGCTTGCCGGACGAGAGGGTGTGCACGATCACCGCATCGTCGAGCACGCCCCAGACGCCGTCGGAACACAGCATGAGGCGGTCGCCCCGCTGCAGCTGCAGCGGCGTCGACACGTCGAACAGCGGCGTGGTGGGCGAACCCAGGCAGGTCAGCAGCAGGTTGCGGTTGACCGGCGCATCGGAGGCGCCATGCGGCTTGGGGCGCTCGGCGTGCGAATGGTCGCGGGTGCGGGTCAGCAGGCGGCCGTCGCGCACGACGTACAGGCGCGAGTCGCCGCAGTGCATCCAGGTGGCGGTGGCGTTCTGCAGCACGGCTGCGACCACGGTGGTGCGGGGCGTGTCGAGCATCGCCTTGTGGCTGGCGTAACGCATGATCTGCTGGTGCGCCGCCATGGCCGATTCGGCCAGGAAGGACTTCACGTCCTTCACGGTAGGGCGGGCCTCGCGCTGGTACAGCGCAGCGATGGTCTGCAGCGCCAGCTGGGCCGCCACTTCGCCTTCCGGATGGCCGCCCATGCCGTCGGCAAGCACGAACAGGCCCGACTCCCGCGTGTAGCAGTAGCCCATGCGGTCTTCGTTCTTGAGACGGCCGCCCTTGCGGCTGACCTGGAACACGGAGAACTTCATGTCGGTCAGGCCGGACGGGTGGTGGGCGCGGCGGCGCGGGGCAGGCTCTTCTTGTCGAAGGAGCGGATGTTGTCGATCGACAGGCGCACCTTCTCGCCGACCGTGAGCTTGGTGTAGCGGCGTTCGCCTTCGCGGCTGAGTTCTTTCTGCAGCGCGAACACCGACTGCGGGCGCGAAAGCGGGTCGAGCGACATGCACCACTCGACGACCTCGATGAGGTTGTCGGAATACACGCCGCGCAGGCGCGAGAGCGACAGGCTCAGGCGGTCCTTCTCGATGCGCCGGGGCGCGTCATTGGGCGGATAGCCCTGCATGCAGGCGTAGATGCAGGCGCCGATGGCGTAGATGTCGGTCCAGGGGCCCATCGACGAATCGCGCCGGTACATCTCGGGGGCGGCGAAGCCGGGGGTGTACATCGGGCGGATGAAGATGCCCTCTTTGCTGAGCACTTCGCGCGCGGCGCCGAAGTCGATCAGCACGGCGCGGTCGTCGTCGGTGACGAAGATATTGGCGGGCTTGATGTCCAGATGCAGCATCTTGTACTGGTGGACGATGCGAAGGCCGCGCAGGATTTCGTCGAACAGCGAACGGATGGTCGACTCGCGGAACACCTTCTGGCGCTTCAGGTCGCGCGCCGTGACCACGAAGTCCTGCAGGGTCGCACCCTCCAGGTAGTTCATGACCATGTAGACGGTCTCGTTCTCGCGGAAGAAATTGAGCACGCTGACCACCGACGCATGCGAGATCTGCGCGAGCGAGCGGCCCTCTTCGAAGAAGCTCTTGAGCCCCAGCCGGTAGAGCGACAGCTTCTCGGGCGGCACCTGCGGCGCCAGTTCGCCCGGGCCCCGCGTCGCGAGCGACGAAGGCAGGTATTCCTTGACGGCCACCTGCTGGCCGTTCGGGTCGATGGCGAGGTAGACCACACCGAAACCGCCTGCGGAAAGCCGGCGAACGACGCGATAACCGCCAATGACCGTATCGGGCAACAGGGGCGTAGGCTTGACCTTTGACATAATCCGGGAGTTTCGCCCGAAGGCGATGGTGCGGCAAGCGAACGCTGTACCGACGCCTCGGTGCTTGCAAGCAAAACCACAGTGAGGCGCAATGCCAGTTTACAGCATGACCGGCTACGCCAGCGGCCAGAACGGCCCCGCAGGCAGCCACCCCGAAGCCGATGCACGGCCCTCCGCCGCGGGCCGGCTCGGGGTCGAAATCCGCTCGGTCAACAGCCGCTTTCTCGACCTCACCTTCAAGCTCCCCGAAGAGCTGCGCCAGCATGAAACCGCGCTGCGCGAACTGCTCACGGCCAAGCTCAAGCGCGGCAAGGTCGAGGTGCGTGCGGCCATCGAGAGCACGTCCCAGTCGGGCGTGGTCGAGCCCTCCGTCAAGCTGCTGCAGCGGCTCAACGGCGTGCAGGACGGCATCCGCGCCTGGCTGCCCGGCGCACGCGAACTCAGCGTGGCCGACGTGCTGCGACTGGCCGGCAGCGACGGCGCCACCCGCGGCGACTGGGGCCCCGACCTGCTCGACGTGGCAGGCAAGGCCCTGGAGGCCCTGATCTCCGCCCGCCAGCGCGAAGGCACCCGACTGGCCAAGATGCTCGAGGCGCACCTGGCGCAACTGCGCACGCTGGTACAGCAGGCCGGCCCGCTGGTGCCGCAGCTGGTCGAACAGCAGCGCACCCGCTTCCTGGAGCGCTGGCAGGAGGCCATGGGCCTGACCGCCGGCACGGGCGGCACGCTGCCCGAAGCCGCCCAGGACCGCGCCCTGACCGAGGCCACCGCCTTCGCGATCCGCATCGACGTGGCGGAAGAGCTCACGCGGCTGAATTCGCACCTCGACGAGATCGAGCGGCTGCTCAAGAAGGGCGGCGAAATCGGCAAGCGCCTGGATTTCCTGATCCAGGAACTGCACCGCGAAGCCAACACCCTGGGATCCAAATCGGCCGCCCTGGAGCTCACGCGCATCGGCGTGGACATGAAGGTCCTCATCGAGCAGATGCGCGAGCAGGTGCAGAACATCGAATGACGACGAGCCTCAGCATGGACTACCCCGGCAATATCTTCGTGGTCGCCGCACCCAGCGGCGCCGGCAAATCGAGCCTGGTCAAGGCGCTCATGGAGCTCGACTCGGCCGTTCAACCCTCGGTGTCCCACACCACGCGCCCCCCGCGCGGGCAGGAAAAGCACGGGCGGGAGTACTTTTTCGCCTCCCCGAGCGAATTCGACGCCCTGATCGCGGCCGACGGCTTCGTGGAATGGGCCCATGTGCACGGCCACCGCTACGGCACGTCGAAGAAGGCGGTCGAGGAACGGGTTGCCCTGGGCACCGATGTGATCCTGGAAATCGACTTCCAGGGCGCACTGCAGATCCGCAAGACCTTCGCCAACGCGGTCATGATCTTCATCCTCCCGCCCAGCTGGGAAGAACTGCGCTCCCGCTTGGAGCGGCGCGGCGAGGACAGCGCGGCGGTGATCGAACTGCGCCTGAAAAACGCGGCCGAAGAGATGGCGCAGGCCGAGAAATTCGATTTCGTTATAATCAACGAGTTATTTGAGCGCGCGCTTTTCGATCTCAAGGCGATCGTCCACGCGCAGCGGCTACGGTATTCCGCACAGCGCCGAGCACGTGCCGACACTTTCGCCGCACTGAACATCCCCTGAATACCCGCTCACCGACCGAAAGAGTTTCATCATGGCCCGCATCACCGTCGAAGACTGCCTGACCCAGATCCCGAACCGTTTCCAGCTCGTGCTGGCAGCCACGTACCGCGCGCGCATGCTGAGCCAGGGCCACGCCCCGAAGATCGAAAGCAAGAACAAGCCGGCCGTGACCGCCCTGCGCGAAATCGCCGAAGGCAAGATCGGCATCGAGATGCTCAAGAAAGTGCCGGGCTGATCTTCTGACGCAGCCCCGCAACGAAAAGGCACCGCATTGCGGTGCTTTTTTTACGTCTGGACGCGTCCACAGGGCCGTCACGCTAAAGTGGTAGCCATGAGCGCGGTCGCCAAACCTCCGTCCCCTACGCCGAAACCGAGTCCGGCGGCGCTGAACGCGGCCGCCGCGAGTTTCGCCGCCCTGACAGCCCGCCTCGACTACCTGGGCCCCGAAGACACCGAACTGGTTCGCCGGGCCTACCGCTTCGCCGACGAGGCCCATCTCGGGCAGCTGCGCAACAGCGGCGAGCCATACATCACCCACCCCATCGCCGTGGCGGCGCAGTGCGCCGAATGGAAGCTCGATGCCCAGGCGCTCATGGCGGCGCTGCTGCACGACGCCATTGAGGATTGCGGGGTCACCAAGCCGGAACTCATCGAGCGCTTCGGCGCTCCGGTCGCCGAGCTGGTCGACGGGCTCACCAAGCTCGACAAGCTGCAGTTCAACACCCGGGAAGAAAACCAGGCCGAATCGTTCCGCAAGATGCTGCTGGCCATGGCGCGCGACGTGCGCGTCATCCTGGTCAAGCTGGCCGACCGCACGCACAACATGCGCACGCTGGCCGATGCGCCGCGCGAAAAGTGGGCCCGCATCTCGCGCGAAACGCTGGAAATCTACGCCCCCATCGCGCACCGCCTGGGCCTGAACCAGACCTACCGCGAGCTGCAGGACCTGTCGTTCCGGCACCTCAAGCCCTGGCGCTACGCCACGCTGGCCAAGGCCGTCGCCAAGGCGCGCGGACGACGACGAGACCTGATCCAGAAGGTGCAGAAAGAGGTCGAGACGGCCTTCTCCGCTGCTGGCATGACGCTGCGCATCGCGGGTCGCGAGAAAACGCTCTACTCCATCTACCGCAAGATGGAAGAAAAGCACCTGAGCTTCGCGCAGGTCACCGACATCTACGGCTTCCGGCTCATCGTGCCGAACGTGATCGCCTGCTACACCGGCCTGGGCATCCTGCACCAGATGTACAAGCCGCTGCCCGGCAAGTTCAAGGACCACATCGCGATCGCCAAGCTCAACGGCTACCAGTCGCTGCACACCACGCTGGTGGGCCCGGCCGGTGTGAGCGTGGAATTCCAGCTGCGCACGGAGGCCATGCACGTCGTGGCCGAGTCCGGCGTTGCGGCGCACTGGCTCTACAAGGCCGCCGAGCCCAACGCCGCGAACAACGACCGGCTGGGCACCAAATGGCTGCAGTCGCTGCTCGACATCCAGGACGAGACGCGCGACGCCGCCGAGTTCTGGGACCACGTCAAGGTCGACCTGTTCCCCGACGCCGTCTACGTCTTCACGCCCAAGAGCCAGATCATGGCGCTGCCGCGCGGCGCCACGGTGGTCGACTTCGCGTACGCGATCCACAGCAACATCGGCGACCACACCTCTGCCGCGCGCATCAACGGCGACCAGGTGCCGCTGCGCACCGAGCTGAAGAACGGCGACGTGGTCGAGGTGATCACCGCTCCCGTGTCCACGCCCAACCCTGCCTGGCTGGGCTTCGTGCGCACCGGCCGTGCGCGCTCCAAGATCCGCCACTACCTGAAGACCCTGGCACATGCCGAGTCCGAAGGACTGGGCGAGAAGCTGCTGGCGCAGGCGCTGCGCGCCGAGGGCCTCGGCAAACTGCCCGAGGAAGACGAAGAACACCAAGCGCTGTGGGAAAAGCTGCTGCGCTTCACCGGCAACCGCACCCGCGCCGAGCTGCTGACCGACATCGGCCTGGGCAAGCGCATTGCGAGCATCGTCGCCAAGCGGCTCATGGCGTTGCTGGCCGAGATCGGCGAGCGCCCCGACGCCCTCCTCCTGAGCCGCGAGCGCTTCACCTCGCACGAGGCCGTGTCGCAAGGCGCCGTGACGCTCGACGGCAGCGAGAACTCTTCCGTGCGCTTCGCACAGTGCTGCCGGCCCATCCCCGGCGACCAGATCGTCGGTTACCTCGGGCATGGCGAGGGGCTGGTGGTGCACACCGAAGACTGCGGCGTCGGCCAGCGCCTGCGCAACAAGGACAGCGAACGCTTCTTCGCGGTCGAGTGGGCCGACGAGCCCACGCGTGCCTTCGAAACCGGCGTGGTCATCACCGTGCGCAACGACAAGGGCGTGCTGGCCCGCGTGGCGGCCACCCTGGCCGATGCCGAAGCCGACATCACGCACGTGGAAATGGCCGACGAGACCCCGCAGGACTCGACCGACCTGCGCTTCGTGATCGCGGTGCGCGACCGTGCGCACCTCGATGCCGTGCTGCGCGCCGCACGCAGGACCGCGTCGGTGCTGACCGCGGCGCGGACGATTCCCGCGCCCTGAGGTTTCAGTTCGGCTGTCAGCTCGCCGCTGTGCGCGGCGCCGGGTAGCTCACCGAAAGAATCTCCACCTCGTGCGCCCCGCCGGGCGTGACGAGCTTCACCACGTCGCCTTCGCGCGCCTTGAGCAAGGCGCGTGCGATCGGGGAAATCCAGCTGACCTGCGACTTGGCGCTCTCGGCTTCGTCGATTCCGAGAATCGTGACGCTGCGCTCGTCCCCAGCCTCGTCGGCATAGCGGACCGTGGCACCGAAGAAGACCTGGTCGCGCCCATGGTGCACGGAAGGATCGGTGATCTCCGCGATCTCGAGCCGCTTGCCGAGGAAGCGGATGCGCCGGTCGATCTCGCGCAGGCGCTTCTTGCCGTAGAGGTAGTCGCCGTTCTCGGAGCGGTCGCCATTCTTCGCAGCCCAATGCACAGCCTCGACCACCTTGGGGCGCTCCTCGTCCATCAGATGGAGCAGTTCGTCGCGCAGGCGCGCGTAGCCCTCGGGCGTGATGTAGTTCTTGCTGCCCGCCGGCAACGCGGGCGCGGTGCCGCCCGAGCCATCATCGTCGTCCGCATCGGCGTCCGACTCCTTGGTGAATGCCTTGTTCAATGCAGAGTCCTTCAAATCGGAAATACTGACGGCTCTTCGCGCCGTACAAGCCGGTGAGTTTGCCGCAACCGCAGCGCCCAGGAGACAGGAGCCCTCGTGATCGCCACCCGACATCCATCACACCGCCGCGATATCCCGGCGAAGCTTCGTCTTGGCGTTCTTGCTGCCCTTGCGAGCGTGCTGGTCTTTCTTCCCTTCACCACCCACGCCAGGTCACAGACCTGCTTCGTCGTGAGCATCCACAGCGGCGACACCCTGACTGCCCGCTGCGGCGATGCGGCCAACGCCGGCGCCTGGCGCCGCGTGCGCCTGCAGGGCATCGACGCGCCGAAGCCCGGGCAGCCTTTCGCGGAACAGGCCCGCCAGAAGATGCACGACATGGTTCGCCTGAAGCCCGCGGATGTCGATTGCGACGCCCCTGCATCGCGCGACAGCGAGTTCATCTGCCGCGTGATGGTGGCACCGGATTCCGCGCCGAACGGCCCGAGAACACTCGACGCGGGATTGGCATTGCTGACCGTCGGATTGGCACGCTGGCAGCCCGCGCACGCACAGCGCCTGTCGCCCCAGGAGCGCGGGCAGTACGAGTTCGCGGAGGTGGAAGCGAAGGCCAGACGCGCCGGCTTCTGGAAGGACGCACAACCCGCGCGGCCTTGACGCTGCGGGCAAGACGCAATGAGCGGTCAAAAGAACCGGCCAAAGAAAAAGGGTTAGCTCGAAAAACGAGCTAACCCTTGAAGAGTGGTGCGGCTGGCAGGAATTGAACCCACGACCCCTTGGTTCGTAGCCAAGTACTCTATCCAACTGAGCTACAGCCGCACAGCTTTCGATTATAGCCTGTTTTTTGGCCCGTCCCCATCTTTGTGATCGAAAGCTGAAAATGCGGACGAAAGCGGCTCGCCATGCGGCCTGTTGCAGCGCATCGGGCGCCCCTCGTTCCAAAGAGGCCTGTCCGACCCGGTACACTCCGCCCCGCCCGGAAGAAGCCTGGGCCGCCGTAGGCAACACGGCGCCATACCAATCCAAGGAAATCCTGAATGAACCGCATCGAACTGGTCGAGAAGATCGCCACCACCCACACCCTGAGCAAGGCCGAGGCCGCACGCGTCCTCGAGACGATCACCAGCAGCATCGTCGCTGCCGTGAAGAAGGGCGACGCGGTGCAACTGGTCGGCTTCGGTACTTTCAAGCAAGTCGCGCGCGCTGCACGCTCGGGCTTCAACCCCCAGGCCGGCACCAAGATCAAGATCGCCGCCACCAAGGTGCCGAAGTTCGTCGCCGGCTCCGCCTTCAAGGCCGCCATCGACCCCAAGGCCGCCAAGCGCAAGGCTGACAAGGCCGCTGCTGCACCGGCTCCCAAGAAGGCCGCCGCTCCCAAGAAGGCTGCTGCCACGAAGGCCGTCGTCGCCAAGGCTCCCGCCAAGAAGGCCGTCGCCAAGAAGAAGTGAGGTGCGGCGATGGCTGTGCCGGCCTGGCCGGGCAGTTGTCTGTCTGTATCGACATCGAAAGCCGCCTTCGGGCGGCTTTTTTGTGGGCGCGCGCCGCGCAGCGATACAGGCCACGGAACCCTTTCGAAGGCCCCAAACGAAAATAGCCTGGAAGGAGAACCTTCCAGGCTATTCGAGAGTGTGGTGCGGCTGGCAGGAATTGAACCCACGACCCCTTGGTTCGTAGCCAAGTACTCTATCCAACTGAGCTACAGCCGCGCAGCCTTGAATTCTACCCCGCCGAAGGCCCTCTTCCGGCGGCACCTTCAAAAAAGCTTCGCGGCACTGCGATGCGTTGGCCTCAGGCCACTTGCTCGGTGCCCGCCTTGCGCCCCGCCAGCCTTGCGGCCATGCGCTTCACCAGCAGGTAGAACAACGGCACGAAAAAGATGCCCAGTGCCGTCGCCGCGAGCACCCCGCCGAACACGCCGGTGCCGATCGCGACCTGGCTGCCCGAGCCCGCGCCGGTGGCGATCGCCAGCGGGATCACGCCCGCCAGGAAGGCCAGCGAGGTCATCAGGATCGGCCGCAGCCGCAGGCGTGCGCCTTCGGCCACCGCGTCGAGCACCGGCACGCCACGGCGCAGCGCCGCTTCCGCGAACTCGATGATCAGGATCGCGTTCTTGGCCGACAGGCCGATGGTCGCGAGCAGGCCGACCTGGAAGTAGATGTCGTTCGACAGCCCGCGCAGCGCCGCCGCGATCACCGCGCCCAGCACGCCCAGCGGAATGACCAGCATCACCGAGAACGGCACCGACCAGCTCTCGTACAGCGCCGCCAGGCACAGGAACACCACGAGGATCGACAGCGCATACAGCAGCGGCGCCTGGCCACCCGACAGCCGCTCCTGGTACGACAGCCCGCTCCAGGCCTGGCCCGTGCCGCTCTGCTTCTTCGCGATGGTCTCGATGGCCGCCATGGCCGTGCCCGAGCTGATGCCCTGCGCGGCCGCGCCCTGGATCTGCACCGCGGGCAGGCCGTTGTAGCGCTCCAGCTGCGACACGCCCTGCGACCAGCGCGTGGTGGCGAAGGCCGAGAACGGCGTCATCGTGCCCGCGCTGCCGCGCACGAACCACTGGCTGATGTCGTCCGGTTCCGCGCGGTACGGCGCATCGGCCTGCACGTACACGCGCTTCACGCGGCCGCGGTCGATGAAGTCGTTCACGTAGCTGCCGCCCCAGGCAATGCCCAGTGTGGTGTTCACGTCGTCCAGCGACAGCCCCAGGGCCGAGGCCTTCAGCTGGTCGATGTCGACCTGCAGCTGCGGCGTGCCGGCCACGCTGTTGGCGCGCACGGACTGCAGGCGCTTGTCCTTGTTGGCCTCGCGCACCAGCCGTTCGCGCGCCCGCACCAGCTGCTCGGCGCCCATGCCCGAGGTGTCCTGCAGCCAGAACTCGAAGCCGTTGGATTCGCCCAGCCCCTCGATCGGCGGCGGCACCATGCCGAAGACCTCGGCATCGCGCTGCTGCTTGCCCAGCGCCGCACCGGCGCGCTCGACGATGGCGTGCGCGCGCTTGTCGGCGCTCGAGCGTTCAGACCAGTCTTTCAGCGAGACGAACGCCATGCCCATGTTCTGCCCCGAGCCGCCGTAGCTCCAGCCGGTGAGCGTGAAGATGGTGTCGGTCGTGTCTTTCTCGGCTTCGAGGAAGTGCTTCTCGACCACGCGGTTCGCGGCATCGGTACGGCTCGACGCGGCGCCGGCGGGCAGCGTGAGCATCACCATCACGCTGCCCTGGTCCTCTTCCGGCAGGAAGCCGCCGGGCAGGCTGACGTACAGCAGGCCCATGCCGGCCACGATGACGGCATACACCACCGTGAAGCGCAGCGGCTTGCGCAGGATGCGGCCCAGCACGCTCGCGTAGCCGCCTTGCGCAGCGTCGAAACGGCGATTGAACGCGCCCAGGAAGCCGCGGGTGCGCGGCGGCACGCCGGGCTTCAGGAAGCGCGCGCACAGCGCCGGAATGAGCACGATGGCCACCACCACCGACAGCACCATCGACGCGATGATCGTCACCGAGAACTGCCGGTAGATCACGCCCACCGAGCCGCCGAAGAAGGTCATCGGCAGGAACACCGCCGACACCACCACCGCGATGCCCACCAGCGCGCCAGTGATTTCCTTCATCGACTTGATGGTGGCGGCCTTCGGATCGAGCCCCTCCTCGTGCATGACGCGCTCGACGTTCTCCACCACCACGATGGCGTCGTCCACCAGCAGGCCGATGGCCAGCACCATGCCGAACAGCGTGAGCACGTTGATCGAATAGCCGAAGGCCGCGAGCACGCCGAAAGTGCCCAGCAGCACCACCGGCACGGTGATCGCGGGGATCACCGTGGCGCGCCAGTTCTGCAGGAAGAGGAACATCACGACCACCACCAGCGCGATGGCCTCCAGCAGCGTCTTGATGACCGACTTGATCGAGATCTTCACGAAGCGTGTCGTGTCTTCCGCGTAGGCCACGCGCAGGCCCGCGGGCAGCGAGCGCTCGAGTTCGGCGATGCGCGCCTTCACCGCGTTGGCGGTGGTCAGTGCGTTGGCGCCGGGTGCCAGCATCACGGCCGAGCCTGCGGCCGGGTGGCCGTTCAAGCGCGTGCTTTCGGCATACGACTCGCTGCCGATCTCCACGCGCGCCACATCGCCCAGCCGCACCACGGCGCCGTCGGCCTGGGTCTTGAGCACGATGTCGCGGAACTGCGCGGGCGTCTGCAGCCGCGAGAGCGCGGTGACAGTCGCATTGAGGTGCTGCGTCGGCGGAGACGGCCGCGCGCCGATCTCGCCCACCGACACCTGCGTGTTCTGCGCGGCAATCGCGGCGGTGACGTCGGACGGCATCAGCTGGTAGCTGGCCAAGCGATGCGGATCGAGCCAGATGCGCATCGCGTACGCCGCACCGAAGGCCTGCACCGAACCCACGCCGTCGACACGGCTGATGGGGTCGCGCAGGTTGCTGGCCATCCAGTCGGCGATGTCGGTGTCGGTACGCTGGCCGGTCTCGTCGTAGAGCGCCACGATCAGCAGGAAGTTGTTCTGCGACTTGGCGACCGTCACGCCCTGCTGCTGCACCGCCTGCGGCAGGCGGCTGGTGGCCTGGCTGACCTTGTTCTGCACCTGCACCTGCGCCGTGTCGGGGTTGATGCCCTGGCGGAAGGTGACGTTGATCTCGGCCCAGCCGGCGGCGCTGCTGGTCGACTTGAAGTACATCAGGCCGTCGATGCCCTTGAGCTGCTGCTCGAGCACCTGCGTGACGCTGTTTTCCACCGCCTGCGCCGAAGCGCCGGGGTAGTTGGCGGACACGACCACGGTGGGCGGCGCGATGTCTGGGTACTGCGACACCGGCAGCGTGCGAATGGCCACGCCGCCGGCCAGCATGATGAGGATGGCGATGACCCAGGCGAAGACGGGCCGCTGGATGAAGAAATTGGCGATCACGGAATGTTGTCGTTTCTCAATCGGCCGGCGAAGGCGCGGCGGCGGACGACGCGCTCGCCGTGGACACCGGCACCGGCTTGACCTTCGCGCCGGGTTGCGCGCGCTGCAGGCCGTCGACCACGAGGCGGTCGCCATCGCGCAGGCCCTGGGTCACGACCCAGTGCTCGCCCTCGGTGCTGCGCACTTCGAGCGCGCGCAGCTCGACCTTGTCGCCGGCCCCCACCACCAGCGCGGTCGGCTCGCCCTTCTCGTTGCGGGCGACGCCGCGCTGCGGCGCGAGGATGGCTTGCCGTTCGACGCCCGAGCCGACCTGCGCGCGCACGTACATGCCGGGCAGCAGCAGCCCTTGCGGGTTCGGAAATTCCGCGCGCAGCGTGACCGAGCCGGTGGCCGTGTCGACGCCCACTTCGGAGAACTTCAGCGTGCCGGCGTGCGGGTACGGATGGCCGTCCTCCATGCGCAGGCTGACCTGCGTGCTGGCCGGCGCCATGTCGCCCGAGATGAAGCGGCGCTTGAGCTTCGTCAGCTCCAGGCTCGACTGCACGACGTCGACATAGATCGGGTCCAGCCGCTGGATCGTGGCCAGCGCCAGCGACTGGCCCGGCGCCACGAGTGCGCCTTCGGTCACGGCGGAGCGGCCGATGCGTCCGGCGATGGGCGCGGTGATGCGCGTGAAATCGAGGTTGATGCGCGCCGCCTTCACCGCCGCCTGCGCGGCCTTCACGCCGGCTTGCGCCTGCACCAGCGCGGCCTGCGCCTCTTCGTGCTCCTGCCGGCTCACGGCATTGGCCTTCACCAGTTCGCCGAAGCGCTCGGCCTTGGCACGCAGGCTGGCGATGGAGGCTTGCGAGGTCGCGAGCGCGGCCTGTGCCTGTTCATGGGCGGCCTCGAACGGGCCGGGCTCGATCTCGTACAGCACCTGACCGGCGCGCACCATGCCGCCCTCTTCGAACAAGCGCTTGCGCACGATGCCGTTGACTTGCGGGCGCACCTCGGACACGCGGTAAGCGGCCGTGCGGCCCGAGAGTTCGGTGTGCACGGCCACGTCGCTGGCGTGCAGGGCCACCACGCCGACTTCGGGCGGCGCGTCATCGGTGGCGGGGGGCTGCTTGGCGCCGCATGCGGCGAGCGCGAGCAAGGACAGCGGAAGCAGGCGCTTGAAAGAGAGGGTCATGGCCATCGGGAATCGCGGTGCGATGCGCACGAGGAAGCACCCTGCTCGTTACATTTGCACCCAAATGGTGCATTTTGCATTCAATGTTGCATTGCAACCTGAAGGAATCCTTTGGTTCCCACAGGTAAAAGCGGGCCATGCAGAACACCAGCCCCATGCCACATGGGTCCATGGCGGAGCGGGCGGCATGAGGCCCTGCGGCACAGCAGCACCGCGGGCCTTGCCGGCGATCAGTTCCGGCCGGGCTGCGGCCTCGCGTCGATGGCCTTCAGCAGCGCCTGGAGTGTCTGGACACCCTCGGCGCCAAGCCCGAGCAGCGGCGCGCGCGGCACGCCCGCCTCGAAGCCGCGCAGGCCGAGGCCAGCCTTGATCGTCGTCGGCAGGCCGCCCTGCAGGATGAAGCGCAGGATCGGCAGCTGGGCATAGAACACGTCGCGCGCGCGATCCAGGTCGCCTGCGGTGCAGGTGTCGTACAGCGCCAGCGGCCAGTCGGGAATCAGGTTGGGCGCAGCGGTGCACCAGCCGATGGCGCCGGCCGCGAAGGCTTCGAGCGCCAGCGGGTTGCTGCCATTGAAGAACGGAATGCCGCCATCGGACAGCTGCCTCAGCGTGTGCATGCGCTGGATGTCGCCCGAGCTTTCCTTGACCATCGTCGCGTTCTCGATGTCCTTGACGATGCGCACGATCAGCTCGGGCTTCATGTCGACGCCGCTGGTGGCCGGGTTGTTGTAGACCATGATCGGCACGCCCACGGCCTGCGAGATCGTGGCGTAGTGGCGAAAGATCTCGTCGTCCGAGAGCTTCCAGTACGACACCGGCAGCACCATCACGGCATCGGCGCCTGCGGCTTCGGCGAACTTCGCCTTGCGCACCGCGTTGCGCGTCGTCAGGTCGGAAATGCCCACGATGACCGGCAGGCGCTTGCCGACCTGCTGGATCGAAGCCTCTGCGACGGCATCCCATTCGGTGTCGTCGAGGTAGGCACTTTCTCCGGTGCTGCCCAGGGGCGCGATGCCGTGCGATCCGCGTTCGACGAGACGGTCGATGAGACCGCGCACCGCCGGAAGGTCCACACGGCCCGTGGCCTTGTCGAACGGCGTGACGGGATAGGAAATGATGCCTTTGAATGGAGCGCTCATGATGTCCTTGGAATCTCTCGGTGAGGGAAGTCGTTGCAGGGCGGGATGCGGTGCGTGCCGTTCAGCGCGGACGGAGGCAGTCGTCGTGGCGACCGGTTCGCAGGGTGCGGCGCGCGTAGTACGCGAAGGCCGCCTCGTTGCGCTTGGGGCGCAGGATCCAGTCGTGCGCTTCACGGCCGAGCGCCGGATCGATGGGCTGGATCTCGCCTGCAGAGGCGGCCAGCAGCTGCATCTTGGCCGCGCGCTCGAACGCGATGGCCAGCACGCAGGCGGCCTCGACACTTTCCGCCGCCACCAGCAGGCCATGGTGCGAGAGCATCAGGGTGCGCTTGCTGCCCAGTGCCGTCGAGATGAGCTCGCCCTCCTCGTTGCCGACCGGCACGCCGGGCCACTTCGGCACGAAGGCCACGTCGTCGTACAGCACGCAGTTGTCCATGTGTGAAACCTGCAGCGGCACTTCGAGCATGCTCAAGGCCGCTGCGTGCAAGGCGTGCGTGTGGATGATGCAGTTCACGTCCGGTCGTGCGCGGTAGACCCATGAGTGAAAGCGGTTGGCCGGATTGGCCATGCCCGCGCCGGACTGGACGTTCAGGTCCTCGTCGACGACCAGCAGGTTGTCTTCCGAAATCTCGTCGAAGCCCAGTCCCAGGCGCTGCGTCAGGTAGGTGCCGTGGATCTCCGTGCGCGTGGTGATCTGGCCCGCCAGGCCGGAGTCGTGCCCGTTCTCGAAGAGGATGCGGCACGTCAGCGCCAGTTTCTGGCGCAGCGTGTACTCGGATGGCAACAGGGTCGTTTCCATCTCGGCATTCGCCTTGTCGATCAGGGCTTCCTTGTTGAGGGAAAAAGTGTCTTCTGACATAGCGATGACTCCCGTATCAGTGTTGAGAAAAAGTCAGCCCGAGGTTTCGAGCGTGGAAAGGTTGAGATGCGGTTGTCCCGGGAACAGCGGCTCGTAGCCCGGCAGGCCTTCGATGCGGGCCAGCCATTGCTGCACTTGCGGGTAGCGACCCAGGTCGACCCCGCCCATCGGCGACATCCGCGTGTACGGATACAAGGCGATGTCCGCAATGCTTGGTGCGGCGTCGGTGGACACCCACTGCCGGCCCGTCGCCAGGTGCGCTTCGAGGATCGCCAGCGCGTCGTGGCCTTCCTGAAGCCAATTGCGCGCGCGAGGGTCTGTGGGCGCGATGTCTTTTCGCAGCGCCAGATGCAAGCGCAGCGGGGCCAGCGGGCGCATGTGCTGCTCCTGCTCGAAGTGCATCCATGCGAGCGTCTGCGCTTGCGCGATGGGCGTCTGCGGCCACCACGGCGTGCCCTGCGCCAGGTAGAAAAGGATCGCGCCCGACTCGCTCAGCAGGCTGCCGTCGTCCAGCTCCAGCACAGGCACCCGCTTCATGGGTGCGATCGCCGTGAAGCCGGCCGACTGCAGGTCGCCGCGGTCGATCGACAGCGTGGTCCTGCGAAGTTCGATGCCCACGAAGCTCGCCAGAAGCCGGACCTTCCAGCAGTTGCCCGAACGCTGCGTGTCGATGATGCGCATGGCGATCAGTCCACCTTGGTGCCGGCGGCCTTGATGATCCGCGTCCACTTGTCGGTCTCGCTGCGCACATGCTTCGTGTACGCGGCTTCGCCCGTGGGCAGCGGCTCGACACCGATTTCAGCCAGCTTGGCCTGGAGTTCGGGGCGGGCCAGCGCACGCGCCAGGGCCTCGGACAACACCGTGGTCTGCTGCTTCGGCGTGCCGGGCGGTGCGAGCAAGGCGTTCCACGAACCGATCAGGAAACCGGGCACACCGGCTTCGGCGCTCGACGGCACGTTCGGCATGGCGGCACTGCGTGCATCGTCGGCAATGACCAGGGCCTTCAGGCGCCCGGCCTGCACCTGACTGCGCACGACGGGGATGGCGTCGATCACGATCTGCACCTGCCCGCCCAGCGCCGCGTTGATGGCTTCGGCGCCGCTCTTGAACGGCACGTGGACGATCGACGTGTTCGTGGCGATCTTGAAGAGCTCCAGCCCCAGGTGCGGTGCGCTGGCGTTGCCGGCCGAGCCGGCGTTGAGCTTGCCGGGATTGGCCTTGGCATAGGCCACCAGGCCCTTCACGTCGTCGACACGCAATGAATCGCCCACGGCCAGCACATACGGCGAGTTGCTCACCAGCGAGATGGGCGCGAAGGCGCTCGCGTCGTAGGCGAGCTTGCTGTAGATCATCTTGTTGACGACCTGCGTGCCGACCGTGCCCAGCAGCAGCGTGTAGCCGTCGGGGGCGGCCTGGGCGAGCGCCTGCGCCGCGATGTTGCCGCCGGCGCCTGCGCGGTTTTCGATGATCACCGACTGCTTGAGCTCTTCGCCCAGCTTCTGGCCCACCAGCCGCGCCACGACATCGGTGATGCCGCCCGCGCCGAACGGCACGATCAGCTTGATGGGTTTGGCGGGGTAGGCAGCCTGCGCAAAAGCGGGCCGCGGAAGCACCGCCACAGCGGCCGCGCACAACGCCGCGCCGAGCAGGGCCGCCGCAGCGAGATATGGATTTTTCCAGCGAAAAGACAGCAAATTCGACATGACATACTCCAAAAGAACCCGGCGGTACGGCGACAAATCGGTGTCGCGACTCAGGACTCAAATGTACGATAGGACTCATGTGTCCTGCAAGAAACCATGACGATTAAGTTGAAACTCCTGCGCACCCAGGCAGGAATGACGCTTGAAGAACTGGCGCAAGCGGCAGAACTCACGCGCAGCTATGTCTCCAAGGTGGAGCGTGGATTGGCGAACCCTTCGGTCGGCGTCGCGCTGAAACTGGCCAAGGCCTTGAAGCTGCCGGTGGACGAGTTGTTCGGCCAGGTGTCGACGACCAGCGCGGTCACGATCACACGGGCCGCCGACGCCAAGGCGAAGCAACAGGACGAAGGCGCGCCGCGGCTGGTCGCGGGCACGGCCCCCGGCCAGCGCGTGGTGGCGTTCGTGCTGCAGCCCGGCCGGGAAAAAGGTGCGAAGCACCTGAAGAGCGACCACGAGGGCGAAGAGCTGATCTACGTCCTGAGTGGCGAAGTCAGCCTGGAGCTCGACGACAAGACCGAAGACCTCGTCGCTGGAGATTGCGTGCACTTCAATGCGTCGGTGCCGCACCGGCTGATCTGCACGAGCAAGAAGCCGGCGCAAGTGCTGCTGGTGATCGCGGGGCCTTCCGTCACCCCGTGAAGCAGCGTGCTTCCACGATGGAAGCCTGATCCGACTTACCGCTCGACCGGCGCCCCCGCAGGCTCGAGCACGAACGCGAAGTCCAGCGTGTGGAACGACCCGTCCTGCACGCTGCCGTCGGGCGCGCGGCCCGCGGCATGCGCCGCGAATTTGCCGATCAACGAGCTGCGCACGCCGAACACCGCATCGCTGTCGAGGTACGGATCGCCTTCGCGGAAGACGTGCGTGATGAGCGTCTCGTAGCCCGGCGCCTGAATCATGAAGTGCACATGCGCGGGCCGCCACGGGTGGCGATCGGTCGCGCGCAGCATCGCGCCCACCGGCCCGTCGGTGGGAATCGGATAGGCCACCGGCGCCACGCCGCGAAACCACAGCCGGCCTTCGGCGTTCGTGCGGAAGACCGCCCGCCCCTGCAGATGGTCGCCGGGCCGCTGCACGTCGTAGAAGCCTTCGGCATCGGCCTCCCACACATCGACCACGGCATCGGCGATCGGCTCGCCGTCGCGCCCGCGCACGGTGGCTTCCACGAACAGCGGCTCGCCCACCGCGCCGGCCGAGATGTCGCTGCCCAGCTGCAGCTGCGGCGCGTTCGCCACGTGGAAGGGACCGAACACGGTGGCCTCGGTGGCCTGCGGGCTCTTCGCGTGGTTCATCGCCACGGTGAGCATCGACAGGCCCAGGGTGTCCGACAGCAGGATGAACTCCTGGCGCTGCGCGTCGCACTTCTGGCCCGTGGCGGTGAGGAACTCGATGCCGGCGGCCCACTCGGCCTCGGTCAGCTTCACCTCGCGCGCGAAGTCGTGCAGGTGGCGCACGAGCGCCGACATCACTTCCTTCAGTCGCGCGTTCTCGCACCCGGCCATGCGCTCGAGCACGGCGGCGGTGATGGTGTGTTCATCGATGTTGCGCATGGGGGTCGAGCTCCAGGGAGGAAGAAGATGCAGGCGCATGCGGCGGCATCAGTCGCCGCTGCGTCGGGAACAGGGACCAGGCCCAGCGCTGCTGCGCCCAGCCCCACAGGCCCTGCTTGAAGAAGAGCGTGGCGACGATGGCCAGCAGCCCGAGCCCCAGCAGGTACCAGGTGCCGTAATCGCTCAGGAACTTGTTCAGCGCCCAGAAGACGAGCGCGCCCACCAGCGGCCCCTCGATGCGGCCGATGCCGCCGATCACGACCATGAAGATCGCAAAGGCCGTCCAGTTCGGCGCAAAGGCCGCGTCGGGGCTGATGCGCAGGTTGCCCACGAAGTACAGCGCACCCGCCAGCCCGGCACCGAAGGCCGCCACCACGTACACCGCGAGCTTCATGCGCGCCACCGGAATGCCCTGCGATTCGGCGGCCATCTCGTTGTCGCGGATCGCCAGCAGCGCCAGCCCGAAACGGCTGCGCAGGAACAGGTAGACCAGCGACACCGCCGCCACCACGCAGCCCAGCGCCATCCAGTAGGTGACGCTCTCGCGCGTGGCGCGCTCGATGCCGCGCAGCGCCGTGAGCGTGGTGCCCGAGCCGCCGCCCACCGCCGACACGTTGGCGAAGCTGAGCCGGAACACCTCGGCGATCACCCAGGTGCCGATGGCGAAGTAGCCGCCCGACAGCCGGAAGGCGACGAAGGACACCGGCACGGCAATCAGCGCTGCCGCCAGCGCGCCAAGCGGAATCGCCACGAACGGATTGACGCCCGCGAAGTTGCCGAGCATCAGCATCACGTAGCCGCCGAAACCGAAGAAGGCCTGCTGCCCGATGCTGACCATGCCGCCGTAGCCGGCCAGCAGGTTCCACATCATCGCGAAGATGAAGTAGCAGGCGATCTCGACGAACTCGCGCATCCAGCTCGGCTCGCCCCAGAAGGGCAGCGTGGCGGCCACCGCCACCAGCACGGCCGCGGTCCAGCCCGCGCGGCGGCTGCTGCCGGTGTCGATGACGACGCGGAAGGAGGCCATCGCGTTCAGTCCAGCTGCAGCTGCACACGCGCGGCCACCTGGCCCCAGCGCTGGTGCTCGGCGCGCAGGCGGCGCGCTGCTTCTTCAGGCGTGTTGGCGACGACCTCGAGGTCCATCGTGGCCAGCCGCTCGCGCAGCTCGGGTGCGGCCAATGCCTTCGCCACCTCGACCTGCAGCCGCGCCACCACGGCCGGCGGCGTGCTGCGCGGCATCGCCATCATCTCGGCGAAGCTGGCGTCGTAGCCCTTGATGCCGGCCTGCGCCACGGTGGGCACTGCCGGCTGGCTGCTCAGGCGCTTGCTGCCCGACACGGCGATCGGCACCAGCTTGCCGTCGCGGATGATCGGGCCGACCGTCGGCGATGCCAGGAAGCCGCAGGGCACCATGCCGCCCATCACGTCCTGCATGGCCGGGCTCGGGCCGCGGTAGGGCACGTGCTGCATCTGCACGCCGGCATCGGCCAGCAGCATCTCCATCGCCATGTGGCCGGGCACGCCGGGGCCGCCCGAGGCATAGCTCATCGGCTTGGCCTTGGCCGCCGCCAGCAGCTCGGGCAGGGTCTTGATGCCGGCGCCGGGAAAGCACACCAGCTCCTGGCTGAACGACGCGAGCTGCGTCACGGGCACCAGGTCTTCCATCGGCCGGAAGGCGAGCTTGCGGTACAGGTGCGGGTTGATGGTCAGCATGGTGTCGGGCCCGACCAGCACGGTGTGACCGTCGGTGGCGCGCGCCACCTCCTGCATGCCGATGTTGCCGCCCGCCCCCGGCTTGTTGTCGACCACCACGGGCTGGCCCAGCGCCTTCTGCAGGGCCGGCTGCATCAGCCGCGAAACGATGTCGCCCGGCGCGCCGGCCGGAAAGGCCACCACCAGCCGCACGGGCTTGCTGGGCCAGGTGTCGGTGGCGTGGCCCGGTGCGGCGACGGTGGCGAGCACGGCGGCCGCCGCCAGGCTGGCCGTGAGGGATCGACGGAAAGCGTTCATGGGGATGTCTCCTTTTCTTGAAATGGGGTGCGTGTGTGCTGCCGCGTCGCCTACCAGGCGCCGATCAGGATGCCGGCCGCCAGCTCACGCTGGTTCCAGCGCGCGATGTCGTCGGGCGCGACCGTGGGAAAGCGGCGCCGCTGGCGCAGCCAGTCGAACAGCAGGCCCAGCATCTGCTCGCGCACCGTGGCGAAGGCCGGGTCGCGGCCCAGGTCGACCAGCTCGTCGGGGTCGGCCTGCATGTCGAACAGCTGCGGCGGGAGGTCTTCGAAGTGCACGAACTTCCAGCGGCGCGTGCGCAGCATCGTCATGTGGCAGCGCTCGACGGGCTGGTTCAGCGGCAGCCGCACCTCGTCGCGGAAGGCGAAGCTGTTCTCGCACACCACCAGGTCCTTGCCAGCGGCACCGGCATGCCCATGCAACAGCGGGCGCAGCGACTGGCCTTCGAGCCATTCGGACGGCTGCGGCAGGCCCAGCGCATCGAGCATCGTGGGCACAAGGTCGATGCACTCCACCAGCGCATCGCTCACGGTGCCGCGGCGCGCATCGGCCTCGGTGCGCGGGTCGACCACGATCAGCGGCACCTTCACGATCGGGTCGTGAAACAGCTCCTTCTCGCCCAGCCAGTGATCGCCCAGGTAGTCGCCGTGGTCGCTGGTGAAGACGATCAGCGTGTCGCGGTCCAGCCCCTGTTCGGCCATGAAGGCGAAGAGCCGGCCGAGCTCGTCGTCGACCTGCTTCACGAGCCCCATGTAGGTCGGCACCACGGTGTTGCGCACCTCGTCGCGGCTGAAGTTGCGGCTCACGGTCTCGCGCCGGAAGCCCTCGACCACCGGGTGCGCATCGACACGCTCGGCCTCGCTGCGCACCACCGGCAACATGTCGTCGGGCCCGTACATCGCGTGGTACGGCGCGGGCGCCACGTAGGGCCAGTGCGGCTTGATGTACGACAGGTGCAACACCCACGGTGCGTCGCCGGCCTCGCGCATGAAGTCGATCGCGCGGTCGGTCGTGTAGGGCGTCTCGCTGTGCGCGCCGGCGATGTGCGCGGGCCGGTCGGCCCAGCGCATCTGCCAGCCGCTGAGGATCTCGCCGTTGTCGCCCCGGCCCGAGTTGGCGAAGTCGTGCCAGGGGTTGTCGCCGGTGTAGCCCTTGGCGCGCAGCCAGTCGCAGTACGCATTGCCCTGCACCTTGAAGCCCGGCGGCCAGATGCCGTCGTCGCGCGCATAGGGCTCGAAGCCGCCTTCCATCGCGAGCCGGCCCACGCCCTGCGTCGGGTCCAGGCCCAGCCGGTGTGCGCCCTCGGTGTCGGCCTCGACGTGCGTCTTGCCGACCAGCGCACAGCGCACGCCGTGCGGGCGCAGGTGGTCCCCCAGCGTCTTCTGCCCCACCGACAGCGGCACGAAGTTCCACATCGTCCCGTGGCTGCTGACGTAGCGGCCGGTGTAGGTCGACATGCGCGAGGCACCGCACACCGCGCCCTGCGCATAGGCGTGGCTGAAGCGCACGCCGCGCGCGGCCAGCGCGTCGATGTGCGGGGTCTGTAGGCGCGGATGGCCGTAGCACGAGAGGTGGTCGGCGCGCAGCTGGTCGCACATGATGAACAGCACATGTTTGAGCGGCGCGGGAGTGGTCTTGTCGTTCATGTGGGGAGTCAGTCGTCAGCGTGTCTTGGGGAACAGTCCCTGCGGCCGCAGCACCAGCACCGCGAGGAACACGAGATGGCCGAACCAGATGCCCCAGCCCGGGTCGATGCGAAAACCGATCTGCTGCGCGAGGCCCAGGATCATGGCGCCGGCCAGCGTGCCCCAGAAGGAGCCCATGCCGCCGATGATCACGGCCTCGAAGGCGAACAGCAGCAGCAGCGGGCCGTCCGACGGCGACACCGTGGTGCGCATGCCCTGCAGCGCACCGGCGATGGCGATCAGCACGAAGGCGATGCCCGTGGCCAGTGCGTAGACCTGCTTCGCCTTCAGCCCCATCAGCTCGGCGATCTCGCGGTCATCGGACACCGCGCGGAAGGTGCGGCCCAGCGGCGTGCGCGTGAACATCCACTGCATCGCCGCCGTGGCGGCCACCGCCACCGCCAGGATCACCAGCGGCAGCGCACCCAGCGCCAGCGCATCGCCCAGCGGCACCGAGGCCGTGGCCAGCGCACCGACCTCGATCGCGCGCGGGTCGGCCGAGAACAGTTCCAGCAGCAGGTTCTGGATCACGATCGACAGGCCGAAGGTCACGACCAGCGAGGGCAGCGGGTCCTTGCCCAGCGTACCGTTGAGCACATGGCGCTGCAGCAGGTAGCCGAAGCCGAAGGCCAGCGGCAGCACCGCGAGCACCACCAGCCACGGCACGGCGGCGCCGGTCATCGAGACGCCGGCGATCACCGCGAAGGCGCCCAGCACGATGAAGTCGCCCTGCGCGGTGTTGGTCAGCCGCATGACGCCGAACATCAGCGACTGGCCGAGCGCGAACAGCGTGTAGAGGCCGCCGAGCAGCACGCCCTGGAGCAGGGTTTCAAGCATGGGCGTGCTCCTCGATGCCGACGATGCCGAAGTAGGCCTGCGAGATCTGTTCGGGCGTGAGGTCGTCCGAACGCCCCGTGAGCGACACGCGCCCGTCCTGGAAGCAGTACACGCGCTGCGACACCTCCCGCGCCATGCGCACGTCCTGCTCCACGATCACGACCGTCATGCCCTCTCCGGTGATGGCCGGCATGGCCGCATAGATCTCGCGGATGACGATCGGCGCGAGGCCGAGCGAGAGTTCGTCGCACAGCAGCACCTCGGGGTTGCTCATGAGCGCGCGGCCCAGTGCCACCATCTGCTGCTGCCCGCCCGACAGCGAGGTGGCGGGCTGGCGCCGCTTCTCGGCCAGGATGGGGAACAGGCCGTACAGGCGCTGCAGGTTCCACGGCCCCGCGCGACGCGGCGTGGCGCCCATCAGCAGGTTCTCTTCCACGCTCAGGCTCGGGAACAGGCGCCGGCCTTCCGGCACCATCGCCAGGCCGCGCCGCACGATCTCGCCGGGCGGCAGGCCGCCGACGGCCTCGCCCTTGAAGCGGATCGCCTCGGACGGCGCGCGCAGCAATCCGGTGAGGCTCTTGAGGAAGGTCGACTTGCCCGCGCCGTTGGCGCCGATGATCGCCACCAGCTCGCCCGCCGACAGCGTGAAGTCGATGCCGAACAGGGCCTGCGCATCGCCGTAGAAGGCTTGCAGGTCGTGGGTGTGGAGCAGCGCGGTCATGCCTCGATCCCCATGTACACCCGCCGCACCTCCGGGTCGTTCATCACGGCGCGCGGTGCGCCTTCCGCCAGCTGCTGCCCGAAGTTGATGACGAACAACCGGTCGGCCAGCGACAGCAGCGCGTGCACCACATGCTCGATCCAGATCATGGTCACGCCGCGTGCCTTGATGCGCTTGAGCTCCGCCACCAGCACGGCAGCCTCGGGCTCGGTGAGCCCGCCGGCGATCTCGTCGAGCAGCAGCAGGCGCGGCTTCGTCGCGAGCGCACGTGCCAGCTCCAGCCGCTTGCGGTCGAGCAGCGTGAGTCCGCCGGCCGGCTTGTTGGCGTGCGGCGTCAGGCCGGTCTGGCCCAGCACCTCGTGCGCCGTCTCCCAGGCCTCGCGCTCGGCCTGCTGGCCGCCGAAGCAGGCGGCGGTGACGAGGTTCTCGAACACGCTCATGTGGCCGAAGGGTTGCGGCACCTGGTAGCTGCGGCCGATGCCGGCGCGGCAGCGCTGGTGCGGGCGCAGCCGCGTCACGTCGCGGCCCGCGTATTCCACGCGGCCGGCGTCGACGCGCGCGTCGCCCGAGATCAGGTTGAACAGCGTGGTCTTGCCCGCGCCGTTGGGCCCGAGGATGCCCAGCGTCTCGCCCTCGGTCACCGCCAGCGTGATGCCGTCGGTGACCTTGAGCGCCCCGAAGGACTTGCTCACGCCATGCAATGCCAGCAGCGTCATCGCAGCGGTCACTCAGAGCAGGCGCAGCGCGCCGCCGGTGGGAATGGCCTTCGCGGCCTCGTTGTTCACCAGGGTCAGCTCGAACTTGCGCTGCTTGCCCTTGCCCCACTGGCCGAGCACCAGCGGCGTCTTGCTGACGTTCTTGAACGGGCCCTGGCCGCCCCACTTCACCGGGCCGACCACGGAGTTGATCGAGGTCGCGGCCACGGCGTCGCGCACGTCGCCCGCCTTGAGCGACTTCGAGCGCGACAGCGCGTTCGCCGCCACCTCGAACAGCGCATGCGCGAAGCCGATGGGCTGCGTCCACTGCTTCTTCGTGCCGGCCTCGTAGGCTTCGGCCAGCGCCTTGGCGCTCTGCTGCGTGAGGCTCGACGTGAACGGGTGCGACGGGCTCCACCACACCTCGGTCGAGAGGCCATCGCCCAGGTCGCCCAACGCCTCGATGGCGCCCGGGAACAGCAGCGCCTTGCCGAGCGTGATCACCTTGGGCTTGAAGCCCTGCTGCCGCGCCTGCGTGAGGAAGGTCTTCGCATCGGGCGGGATCACCACGCCGGTGACGATCTCGACGTTGTCGCGCTTGAAGGCCGCGATCTGCGCGCTGAAGTCCTGCGTGCCGTTCTGGAAGCGGCCGGGGTCGGTGAGCGTGAAGCCCATCTGCGCGAGCGGCTTGGGAAAGCCCAGCTCCTTGTCGCCCCAGGCGTTGCCGTCGCCGTCGTTGGGGAACAGGCCGCCGACCTTCTTGTTGGTGGCCACCGTCTTCCAGCCGTTGGTGAAGGTGGCGATGACGTCCTCGAGGCCCCAGAACAGGTGGTACGTCCAGTTGAAGCCCTTGGCCGGATCGCCCTTGCGGCCGAAGAACCAGGGCTGCCACGGCACCACGCTGGAGATGCACGGCACCTCGTTGAGCTCGCAGGCATCGCTGACCGGGTTGGCGGTCTCGGGCGTGCCGGCCGTGAGCACGAGCGCGACCTTGTCCTTCAGGATCAGGTCGTTGGCCACTTCGCCCGCGCGGTTGGGGTTCGACTGGCTGTCCTTCAGCACGATCTGCACAGCGTACTTTTTTCCGCCCACGCTGACGCCGTCCTTGAAGGCGGTCTTCATCTGCTCGATCACCCACTTGTCGGCCTCGCCGAAGGGCGCGAGCGGGCCGGTCTGCGGCGACACGTAGCCGATCTTCAGCGTGTCGGCGGCGAACACCAGCGGCGCAGCGCCTGTGGCGGCGAGCGCGGCGGCGGCTTGCGTGAACTGTCTGCGGTTGAATGTCATGGTTGTCTCCTTCGTTGTTCGTGTGTCTCTGTGCCTGTCCGCGCCGCAGGTCAGGCCGGCGGCTCGCCGTCGAAGGCGCGCTGCAGGAGCGCGCGGATCGCATCGCGCTCGGCCGGGCCGAAGGGCCGCGGGTTCCAGTACGGGTTGGCGACGGCGATGTCCGCCGCGCGGTCGAGGTCGGCGGCGCGCATGCCGATGTCCTTCAGTGCCACCGGCGCGCCGTTGTCGCGTGCCAGTGCATAGACCGCCGCTGGCGCCGACACCCCGCCAAGCGCGCGCGCGATGCGTTCCATGGCACGCGGCGCGGCGTCGGCGTTGAACGCGAGCGCATGCGGCAGCACCACCGTGTGCACTTCGGCATGCGGCAAATTGAAGCTGCCGCCCAGCGTGTGGCACAGCTTGTGGTGCAGGGCCATGCCCACCGCACCGAGCACACCGCCGCACAGCCACGCGCCATACAGCGCATCGGAGCGCGCCGCCAGGTCGTCGGGCTGCGTGCGGATGGCGGGCAGCGCGCGTGCGAGCGCGGCGATGCCCTCCTCGGCCATCAGGTCCATCACCGGATTGCTATCCTGCGCGTACAGGCCTTCGGCCGCATGCGCGATGGCGTTGATGCCGCTGGTCACGCTCAGGCCCACGGGCAGCGTGCGCGACAGCTCGGGGTCGTAGATCACCGTGCGTGGCAGCACGCGCGGGTCCTTGCCGGTCTTCTTCAGGCCGTTCTCGGTGAGGCCGTAGATCGGCGTCATCTCGCTGCCCGCGTAGGTCGTGGGAATGGCGACGATCGGCAGCCCGGACTCCAGCGCAATGGCCTTGCCCAGCCCCGTGGTGGAACCGCCGCCCAGCGCCACGGCGCAATCGGCACCGAGCTGGCGCGCCAGGTCGCGGGCTTCGCGCGCGGTCTCGACGGGCACGTGCATCACGGCCCGATCGAACAGACCGGCCGCCTGCGCACCGAGCGAAGCCGCCACGCGTTCGGCCTGCGGGCGCTGCTCGGGCGTGCACAGCACCAGCGCCCGCTTCGCGCCCAGCGCATCGATCTCGCGCGCCAGGTGGCGCAGCGAGCCCGCGCCGAACACCACGCGCTGCGGGTGGGTGGTGTGGATGAAGTCGTGCATGGCGCGCTTCTCTTTCTTTCTCTTTGCCTATTCGAGGCTCAGGCGGCGCTCGCGCACCAGCCGGGCCCACTTGTCCTGCTCGGTGCGCAGCACGGCGGCGAACTGCTCGGGCGTGTTGGCGATGCCCGTCAGGCCCTGCTCGCGCAGCCGCTGCTGGAAGGCAGGCTCGGTCACGACCTTGCGCACCTCGGCCTGCAGCCGGTCGACCACCGCGCGCGGCGTTCCCGCCGGGGCGAGCAGGCCGACCCAGGAGTTCACCTCGAAGCCGGCGTAACCGCTCTCGGCCACGGTCGGCACGTCGGCATAGGCCGGCACGCGCTGCGCGCCGGTCTGGGCCAGGGCGCGCAGCCGACCCGCGTTGACGTGCGGCTGGGCCAGCACGGCCGAGAGGAACATCATCTCGACCTGTCCGCCCAGCAGGTCCTGCTGGGCCGGGCCGCCGCCGCGGTAGGGGATGTGCGTGACGAAGGTGCCGCTCACGGCCTTGAAGTACTCGGCCGTGAGGTGGTTGCTGGAGCCCGGGCCGACACTGGCGTAGTTCATGCGCCCCGGCTGCGCCTTGAGCAGGCCGACGAAACGCGTGAAGTCCTGGGCCTGGACCTTCGGTCCGACCACCAGCACCAGCGGGTTGCTCGCGACCTGGGTCACGGGCTGCAGGTCCTTCGCGATGTCGAAGCTCAGCTTCGGATAGACCAGCGGATAGGTCGCGTAGCTGTCGAACACCATCAGCAGCGTGTGGCCGTCGGGCGCCGCGCGCGCCACCTCGGCCGCCGCCAGCGTGCCGCCGGCGCCGCCGCGGTTGTCGACGATCACGGTCTGGCCCAGCGCGGCCTGCAGGCGCGGCTGCAACTGGCGCGCGACGGTGTCGACGATGCCGCCCGGCGGGAAGCCGACGACCAGCCGCACCGGCTTGGCGGGCCAGGCCGGTGCCTGGGCCTGGGCGGCCACGCCCCACAGCAAGGTGCAGGCGACCAGGGCCCGGGACAGGAGGGAGAAGGACATCGTGTGCGCCCGTCGGGTGGACATGGAAGCGTTCAGCGCACGAAGTGCGGCGGGATCTGCGCGTCGACGTTGACCCACACGCTCTTGACCTGCGTGTACTCGCGCATCGCGTCGAAGCCCATCTCGCGGCCGTAGCCGCTCTGGCCCACGCCGCCGAAGGGCGAGCCGGGGTTCACGCGCTTGTAGCTGTTGATCCAGACCATGCCGGCGTGCAGGTCGCGCGCCACCTTGTGGGCGCGCTGCAGGTTGTTCGTCCACAGGCCGGAGCCTAGGCCGTAGTCGGTGCCGTTGGCGATCTGCATCGCCTCTTCGTCACTTTTGAAGGTGAGCACGGTGACGAAGGGGCCGAACACTTCTTCCTGTGCGACACGATCGAGGTACGACTTCGCGCGCACCACGGTCGGCTCGACGTAGCAGCCCTGTGCCAGGTCGCCACCCGGCGAGCGGCCGCCGGCCAGCACTTCGCCGCCCTGCCCCTGCGCCACCTCGACATAGCTCAGCACGCGGTCGCGGTGCTGGGCACTGGTGAGCGGGCCCATCTCGGTGTTCTCGTCGAGCGGATTCCCGAGGCGGATGGATTTCGCGAGCGGAATGAACTGCTCGAGGAAGGCGTCGGCGATCTTCTCGTGCAGCATCAGCCGCGAGCCCGCGATGCAGGCCTGCCCCTGGTTGTGGAAGATGGCCCAGGCGCTGCCGTTCACGGCCGCTTGCAGGTTCGCGTCCTCGAACACGATGTTCGGGCCCTTGCCGCCGAGTTCGAGCTGCACCTTCTTCAGGTTGCCCGCACTGGCCTGCACGATGCGCCGGCCGGTGGCGGTGCTGCCGGTGAAGGCGATCTTGGCGATCTCCGGGTGCTCGGCGATGTACTGGCCCGCCACGCTGCCCAGGCCCGGCAGCATGTTGACCACGCCGGGCGGCACGCCCGCCTCGGTCATCAGCTCGGCGATGCGCAGCGAGGTGAGCGGCGTGATCTCGGCCGGCTTCATCACGATGCAGTTGCCGGCCGCGAGCGCGGGCGCCATCTTCCAGCTCGTGAACATGAGCGGGAAGTTCCACGGCACCACCTGCCCGACGATGCCGACCGGCTCGCGCAGCGTGTAGTTGAGAAAGCCCTCTTCCACAGGAATGGTCTCGCCCTGGAACTTGTCCGCCATGCCGCCGAAGTAGCGGAAGCACCCAGCCGTGCGCGGCACGTCGAGCCGGCGCGAGTCGCGGATCGGATGGCCGGTGTCCAGCGATTCGAGCCGCGCGAGCTCCTCCCCGTTGGCTTCGATGAGGTCGGCGAGCTTCAGCAGGATGCGGCCGCGATCGGCGGCGGCCATGCGGCTCCATTTCGGAAAGGCGCGCTTCGCGGCGGCCACGGCCTTGTCGACGTCGGCCTTGCCGGCCAGCGCGACCTGGGCGATGGGCGTGTTGTCGTGCGGGTTCAGCGTGGCGAGCGTCTCGCCGGATTCGGCGTCGACGAAGCGGCCGTCGATGAAAAGCTGGTGGCGGATGGAAAGAGCGGGCATGGGTTCTCCTCGCCCTCCCCGCGCGGGGAGGGCTGGATGGGGATCGGAAAAGAAGAAAAAGGCGGGCGGGCCGGCGGTCAGAAGCTGACCGGGATCTCCGGGCTCTCGCCCTTCTGGATCTCGTAGACCAGGCTCGGCGAGCCGTTCTCCCACACCAGCAGCATCGAGCGCTTGGGGCTGAAGCCCTGGTGGCGGCAGTAGGCGGGCATGGCGGCCATGTCGCCGGCCTTCATGATCACGCGGGCCATGGGCTTGCCGGTGTTCTTGTCGCCGCAGTCCCAGTGGATCTCGTCGGTCATCTGGAAGAACCACTCGACGCGGTCGTTGCCGTGGATGATCGGCAGGATGTGCTCTTCGGTCGTCGGGCACATGAAGCTGTGCTTCACCACCGAGGTGAAGCTCGGGTTCCAGGTGACCTGCGAACGGCTCAGGAAGCCGAAGAGATTGAAGGCATGCACCTCGTTCTCGAAGCCGGGCTCGGGGTGCAGCTCGGGCTGGCCCTGCGGCACGTCGGCGAAGGCGCGGTTGATGGGCGCGCCGCGCTCGTCGCTGCGCAGGTCGAGGTCGCCCTTCAGGCCCACGCAACGCTTGGCCAGCTCGCGCGCCCGGGTGATCTTGGCGGTGTTGTTGCCGTTCTTGCGGCCGTAGGGCGAGCCGGTTTCCTGCGGCGCGGCGAAAGGGTCGAAGCTCTCGTTGGTCCAGTCGTCGAGCATGGCCTCGAAGGTGGCGCGGATCTGCGCCGTGGGGAAGTTCTCCAGCAGGTCGATGCCCGCGTCCTTCATCGTGCCGTTGAAGCTGCCGGCGTACAGGTCGACCGACTCGTAGTGGTTGACCGTGCCGAACACGTCGTCGAAGTTGACCCAGCCGTAGAAGAAGCCCCAGGCCACGTCGCGCATCAGCGCGCGCAGGTAGTTGCCGGCGTCCATCGTGTGGCTCATGGGACGGCCGTCGCGCGTCTTCCAGTTGATGTGGACGAAGTACTCGTCGCGGCGAAAGCCGAAGCTGCCGAGCGAGAAATCCTTGTAGCCGAGGGTGGCGTCGGGCTGCGATGCGATGACCTTGGCGAGTTCTGCGGGTGCGTTCATGGTGTGGCTCCTGGGTTCGGGTGCGTTCGGTGCAGTCAGTGCGTCTGGCAGATGTCGGCCCACTTCTCGACCGACAGATCGCCCTTGCAGGTCTGCAGCACGATCACACCGGGCTCGCCGGCCACGCGGAACTGGTAGGCCGTGTTCTTCGGCAGCAGGCCCTGGTGGCCGCGCGAGAGCTTCATCCAGCCCATCTTCTTGCCCTTGGGCTCGCCTTGCACGAGCACGGCACCGTTCTTCTCGGTGTCCGCCACGGTCTGGCTGGCATCGAGCTGCACGAGGTGCACTTCGACATCGCCGTCCATCACCAGCGCGAACTCGTCGTGCGCACTCGTGTACCAGGGCGAGGTGCCTTCGGCGCGCAGCGTCTCCAGCACGTAGATCTGGTTCTGGCCGAACACGACCTTCTCGTAGGGCTTGCTGAGGCTGGCGATCTCGAAGCAGTTGGAGAACGCGTAGTGGCGCACGTCGTCGTCGATCGGCTCGACGTGGCCTTTCTCGAAGTGCTTGAGGGACCCGAAGCGGGTCTGGTATGCAACGGTCATGGGTGTCTCCTGAGGTGCCGGACGATGCAGCGTGGCTGCTGCGATGCCTGCACTTTAGGAAACGGAGGGCGACAGCGGTAGGCCCGAAACGCGGGCCGCATTGTTCGGCAAATCCGTTCAATGCACAGGGTTTACCCCGGAACGGGCCGTGCCCGGCAACCGCCTCAGGCGTCCCAGATCAGGCCCGGCGGCAGCAGGCCGCGTTCGATCATGGCCGCGTCCCACGGCGGCACCTTGGAGAAGGCCTGGGTCAGGTGTTCGATGAACAGCCGCAGCTTGAATGCATTGCGCGAGGTGCCCGCGTACACCGCGCTGAGCGAGAACGACGACAGCTGGTGCGCCGGCAGCACCACCTCCAGCTCGCCGCGCAGGATCGCCTCGCCGGCCACCAGCGTCGGCAGGCAGACGATGCCGGCATGCTCCATGGCGTACTCGCGCAGCAGGTGCACGCTGTTGGTGAGCAGCGCCGCGCTCATGTACAGCGTGACTTGCTCGCCGGCGTGGTGGAAGGTCCATCGGTCGCGCGTGGGGTAGCCCGAGTACAGGCCGAGCGTGTGCTTGTGCAGATCGCGCGGGCTCGCGGGCCGCCCGTGCGCGCCCAGGTACTCGGGCGTGGCGCAGAACACCCGCCGCACCGGGAACAGCGGGCGCGACACCAGCTCGGTCGACGCCGCCGGAAAGATCTGCAGCGCGCAATCGACACCCGCCTTCACCGGATCGACCACCGCATCGCTCACGATGAGCTCGAGGTGGATGTCGGGAAAGCTCACCTGGAAGGCGCGCAGCAGCGTGGCGAAATGCCCCAGCACGAAGCCTGTGAGCGCATGCACGCGCAGCGTGCCGGTGGGCCCGTCCTTCGCGTCGCGCATCTGGTCCATGATGTTGTTGGCCCGCCCGACCAGATCGACGCAATCGCGCAGGAAGGCCTGCCCCACGTCGCTGAGCCGCACCACGCGCGTGCTGCGGTGGAACAGCGGCGCGCCGACATGGTCTTCGAGCTGCTTCACGCGGCTGGTCACCACGGACTTCGACACCCGCATCTGGCGCGCGGCCTCGGCAAAGCTCTGGGTCTGCGCGACGCGCACGAAGGTCTCTATGTTTTCGAGGCGGTCCATGGGTCACGCAATGTAGCGGGTCCGCGGCGCGGCACGTTGGACGGGCCTCCAGGCCCTTGCATCGAATGCATTTCGCCCCCAAAAGCAAAAGAGCTTGCTATCCATTGGATAGCAAGCTCTTCTACTGAAACAACACTTGTGAGTGGTAGGCCGTGATGGGCTTGAACCATCGACCAACGGATTATGAGTCCGCTGCTCTAACCAACTGAGCTAACGGCCCACGCGGGCCCGATTCTATGCGCCGCGCGCGGGCTACTTCCGGTAGCTCAGCGCATTGCCCACCAGCCGCGACGTGATGTCGACGATCTGGATCATGCGGTCGTACGGCATGCGGGTCGGCCCGATCACGCCCAGCGTGCCGACCACCTGGCCGTCGACCTCGTAGTTGGCGCTGACGATGGACAGTTCCTCGAAGGGCACGACCTGGCTTTCGCCGCCGATGAAGATGCGCACGCCCTCGGCCTTGCTCGACACATCGAGCAGCCGCATCAGCTGGGCTTTCTCCTCGAAGAGCTCGAAGGCACGCCGCAGCTGCCCCATGTCGCTGGAGAAATCGGTCACCGACAGCAGGTTGCGCTCGCCGGAAATCACGACGTCATCGGCCTGGGCCTCGGTGAGCACTTCGGAGCTGACCTGCACCGCGGCCTGCATCAGCGCAGCGATTTCACCGCGCAGCTTCTCGACCTCGGACTGCAGCCGGTCGCGCACCTGCTCGATCGTCAGGCCCGCGAAATGCGCGTTGATGTAGTTCGAGGCCTCGACCAGTTGCGACTGCGAATAGTCGGTCTCGGGGAAGATCACGCGGTTCTGCACATCGCCGTCGGGCGACACGATGATCACCAGCAGCCGCCGCTCCGACAGGCGCAGGAATTCGATCTGCTTGAACACCGAAGCGCGCCGTGGCGCCATGACGACACCCACGAATTGCGACAGGTTCGACAGCAGGTGGGCCGCGTTGGCGATCACCTTCTGCGGCTGGTCGGCCGCCAGGCTGGGCGCGCTCATCTGCTCGCGCTGCGCGGTCAGCATGGTGTCGACGAACAACCGGTAACCGCGCGTGGTCGGCACGCGCCCAGCCGAGGTGTGGGGGCTGGCGATGAGCCCCAGCGCCTCGAGGTCGGACATGACGTTGCGGATGGTCGCGGGCGAGAGGTCCAGCCCCGACGAACGCGACAGCGTGCGCGATCCGACGGGTTGCCCATCGGCGATGTAACGCTCGACGAGCGTCTTCAACAGCAACTTGGCGCGGTCGTCCAGCATTGCAAGATTTTAGTGTTGTAATTTGTGAGCTATGACCTCTCGCTTTCGTCACGTCGCCCTGATCGGCAAATACCAGGCTTCCGGCGCCCGGGCGCAGGCCGATGCGCGCGATGGCGTGATGGAGGGCATCGGTGCCTTCCTCGAATCGCAGGGTTGCACGGTGTTCGTGGAACGCTCGTCCTGCGAAGACACCGACGCGCCGCCCCATCCGCGCTACCAGGCACTGTCGGTCGAGGAAATCGGCCAGCGCTGCGACCTCGGGCTCGTGGTGGGCGGTGACGGCACCATGCTGGGCATCGGCCGGCAGCTCGCGAGCTACGGCATCCCGCTGATCGGCATCAACCGCGGCCGGCTGGGCTTCATCACCGACATCCCGCTCGACAACTACCAGGCCACGCTGATCCCGATGCTGGCCGGCGAGTACGAAGAAGACCACCGCAGCCTGATGCACGCGCAGGTGATCCGCGACGAGGCTCTCGTGTTCGACGCGCTCGCGATGAACGACGTGGTGGTCAACCGCGGCGCCACCTCGGGCATGGTCGAGATGCGCGTGTCGGTGGGCCGGCATTTCGTGGCCAACCAGCGCGCCGACGGGCTGATCATCGCGTCGCCCACGGGTTCGACCGCCTATGCGCTCTCGGCCGGGGGGCCGCTGCTGCATCCGGCGGTGCCGGGCTGGGTGATGGTGCCGATCGCGCCGCACACGCTCTCGAACCGCCCCGTGCTGCTGCCCGACGCCGACGAGATCGTGATCGAGTTGGTGAGCGGTCGCGACGCCAGCGCCAATTTCGACATGCAGTCGCTCGCCTCGCTCGCCATCGGCGACCGCGTGGTGGTGCGCCGCTCCGACTTCCGGGTGCGCTTCCTGCATCCGCGCGGCTGGAGCTATTTCGACACGCTGCGCAAGAAACTCCATTGGAACGAGGGAGGCTCCTGAATGCAGGACCACGCCCCCAGCTTGAGGACGAACTGAGATGGCTTTGAGACGCATCGCACTGCGCGACTTCGTGATCGTGCGATCCCTTGAACTCGACCTGTCGGCCGGCTTCACGGTGCTGACCGGGGAAACCGGCGCCGGCAAGTCCATCCTGATCGATGCGCTGCAGCTGGCGCTGGGCAACCGCGCCGACGCCGGAGCCGTGCGCGAAGGCGCCGAGCGGCTCGACGTGAGCGCCGAATTCGACGCCGACCCGGCCCTTTCCGGCTGGCTCGACGAAGGCGGCTTCGAGGTGGGCGACGGCCTGCTGCTGCGCCGCACGGTCGACCTGCAAGGGCGCAGCCGGGGCTGGATCAACGGCAGTCCCGCCACCGCCACGCAGCTGCGCGAACTGGGCGACCGCCTGCTCGACATCCACGGCCAGCACGCCTGGCAGAGCCTGACCCGCCCCGAGGCCGTGCGCGGCCTGCTCGACGCCTACGCGGGCGCGCGCACCGACGCGCTCGACGCCGCGTGGCAGAGCTGGCGGCAGGCGCTCTCGGCGCTCGAGCACGCACGCTCCGCGCAAGACTCGCTGCAACGCGAGCGCGAGCGGCTGCAATGGCAGATTTCCGAAGTCGCGAAACTCGCGCCGGGCGTCGACGAATGGGAAGAGCTCTCGGCCCACCATTCGCGCATCTCGAATGCGCAAGCACTCATCGACGCGGCCCAAGGCGCGAGCCAGGCGCTCGAGGACGACGACAACGGCGCCCTCGCCGCCCTCACACGCGCCGCGACGCTGCTGCAGAACTGCGAACACATCGAACCCGAATTCCGTTCGCTGGGCGAGGTGCTGGCCTCCTGCGTGGCGCAGGCCTCGGACGCCGCCCACTCGCTGCACGGCTACCTGCGCGACACCGACACCGATCCGAAGACCCTCGCCGAACTCGACGAGCGCATGGGCCTGTGGATGTCGCTCGCGCGCCGCTACAAGCGCACGCCAGCCGAGCTGCCCGCTCTGCTGGCCGGTTGGCAGGCGGAACTGCAGGCGCTCGACGCGCAAAGCGACCTCGAAGGCCTGGAGCGCACTGAGCAGAGCACCCAGCAGGCCTACATGAAGGAAGCCAAGGCCCTCGGCAAGATCCGCAAGCAAGCTGCGCCGCGCCTCGCACAGGCCGTCACGCAGGCGATGCAGGGCCTGGGCATGCAGGGGGGGCGCTTCGACGTCGAACTGCAGCCGCTGGCGCAGCCCGGGCGCGCCGGTCTCGAAGAAGTCGCGTTCCTGGTGGCCGGCCACGCCGGCAGCACGCCGCGCGCCATCGGCAAGGTGGCTTCGGGCGGCGAACTCTCGCGCATCGCACTGGCCATCGCCGTGACGACCAGCGAACTGGGCGCCGCGCAGACGCTGATCTTCGACGAGGTCGATGCAGGCGTCGGTGGCGCGGTCGCCGAGACCGTGGGCCGCCTCATGAAGCAGCTGGGCCGCGATCGCCAGGTGCTCGCCGTGACCCATCTGCCGCAGGTGGCGGCCTGCGCCGACCACCACCTCGTGGTCGCCAAGCGCCAGACGACGACGGCCGGCACGGACGGCCCGCGCACAGAAAGCGGCGTGTCCCGCCTGGCCGCCGACGACCGGGCCCGTGAAATCGCCCGCATGCTCGGCGGCGAAAAGGTGTCGGCCACCTCGCTGGCCCATGCACGCGAAATGCTGGGCCACAAGACGCCGGCGACCGCTCCATGAACATGAATCTCGACCTCGTCCTCATCACCGGCATGTCGGGCTCCGGCAAGTCGGTGGCGCTGCACGCGCTGGAAGACGCCGGGTACTACTGCGTCGACAACCTGCCGCCCGAACTGCTCACCGCCTTCATCGCGCTGCAGCACGAGCAGCAGGCCACGCGTGTGGCGATCGCCATGGACGTGCGCAGCGGGGTGTCGCTGCCGATCGTGCCGCAACAGCTCGAAGCACTGCGCGCCGACGGCGTCTCGCTGCGCTCGCTGTTCCTCGACGCGACCACCGACGCGCTCCTGCGCCGCTACTCGGAAACCCGCCGCCGCCACCCGCTCTCGCGCCAGGAAAGCCGCACCGACGTGCCCGAGCAGCACCGCGTGCTCGTGCAGGCCATCGAACTCGAACGCGAGCTGCTGGCCGACCTGCGCGACGGCGCCGACGTGATCGACACCAGCCTCATCCGCCCCGCCCAGCTGCAGAGCTACATCAAGGGGCTGATCTCCGCGCCGCAGAACGCGCTGACGCTGGTGTTCGAATCGTTCGCCTTCAAGCGCGGCGTGCCGCTCGATGCCGACTACGTGTTCGACGTGCGCATGCTGCCCAACCCGCACTACGTGCCGGCGCTGCGCGCACTGACGGGCCGCGACGAGCCGGTGATCGAATGGCTGCGCGAGCACGACGAGGTGGCGCGCATGTTCGACAACATCGAGCAGTTCCTGACGCACTGGCTCGACGCACTGGCGCGCGACCACCGCAGCTACGTGACGGTGGCCATCGGCTGCACGGGCGGGCAGCACCGGTCGGTGTTCCTGGTCGAGCAACTGGCGCGCGCCTTCGGCGCCCGCTGGGGCGCGCTCAAGCGCCACCGCGAACTCGACGCCTGACCGCGTAGGCCGCTCAGGCCTCGCCGGCTTCCAGCAATTTGCGCATCGGGGCGGGCAGCCCCAGGCGGCCCCACTCCTGCGCCTCGACCCAGCGCGCGCCCTCGCCTTGCGGTTGCACGCCCTGCAGCAGCACCGGATGCATGTGCAGGTCCTTGTGGGTCAGCACGTGCACGAAGGGTGGCAGGTCTTGCGCGCCATGCGCGACACCTGATGGCAGAGCCGCGAGCAGGTCGTCACGGCTGTCGAACACCGGCAGGCAATGCAGCCCTGCCCAGATGCCCTTGGCCGGCCGCTTCTCCAGCCACACACGCCCTTGGGCATCGCGCGCCAGCAGCACCCAGAGCGACTGGGCGCTGCGCTTGAGCTTGCGCGTCTTCACCGGATAGCGCTCCGGCGTGCCCTGGCGCAGGCCCACGCAGCTCGCGTTCACTGGGCAGATCATGCAGCTGGGCTTGCGCGGCAGGCAGACCGTCGCGCCCAGGTCCATCAGGCCCTGCGTGTAGTGCGCCACCGCCTCGCGCTGGCCGTCGGGCGGCAGCAGCTGCGTGGCGAGGTCCCACAGCGCACGCTCCTGCGCCGACGATGACATGTCGCCGTCGAAACCGAGCACGCGCGTCAGCACGCGCTTCACGTTGCCGTCGAGGATGGCCACGCGCTCACCGAAACAGAAGGCCGCAATCGCGGCCGCCGTGGAACGCCCGATGCCGGGCAAGGTCACGAGTTCGGCGGCGGTGTGCGGAAAGGCGCCGCCGAAACGCGCGACCACCTCCTGCGCGCAGCGGTGCATATTGCGCGCGCGGCTGTAGTAGCCCAGCCCGCTCCAGAGCCCGAACACCTCGTCCTCGGTGCCGGCGGCCAGCGCTGCCACATCCGGAAAGCGGTCGAGAAAGCGCGCGAAGTAGCCGAGCACGGTCGTGACTTGCGTCTGCTGGAGCATCACCTCCGACAGCCAGACGCGGTACGGATCGCGCGTGTTCTGCCACGGCAGTTCGCTGCGCCCGTGGCTGCGCTGCCAGCGCACGATCTGCGCCGCGAAATCGGGAGGCAGCGACAGGGATGGGGAGACGGCCGCCCGCGCGGCGGCGCGCTCAGGCCGCACGCAGTTGCTCGCTCGCGAGGGCGGCGGCCGCGGCAGGCGGCTGACTGCCGTGCTGCGCGATCAGCGAGGTGAACTCGTGCAGTCGCTCCTGCAGCGCGGCCAAGTGGCCTTCCTGCGCCGCAATCTCGGACAGCCGGTCGTCGAGGCTGCCTGCCGCGTTCTGGATGCGTTCGATCGCCTCGATTCGCTTGCTGAAATTGCGACGACGCTCCTTGAGCTGCGCATCGATCTGCGCGCTCGCGCCCTTGCTCCAGCGCTCGACCTCGGTCATGGCGGCTTCGTTGACGAGCCGCAACCGGCTGGCCAGCGCACGCACCAACTTGTCGCAGAAGTCGGCCTGCGCGAGCTTGATCATGTTGCCCACGCCCAGGTAGTGGATGTGGCTGCGCTCGATCTGGCCCAGCTCCTGCTCGAAGCCCGACAGGTCGGGTTCGGCCGGCGCCTGCAGCGTGAAACCCTGCTCGGCATTGAGCTGGCGGAAGGTGGCGTGCAGCATCGACTGGATTTCGGCCGTGGTCGCCTGCACTTCGCGCAGGTTGTTGCGCAGCGCGTCGAAGGTTTCGGCGTACACCTTGCGCACGCTGAGCTTCACGCCGGGGCGCTTGAGCGCCGCGGCCAGCTTCACCATGTCGGCCTTGAGCGCCGTGCGCCCCAGCACCGCGTACACCTCGCGCAGCAGCTTGCCCTGCACCGAGCGCAGCGCCAGGATGCGGGTGTTGCTGCCTTCGAATTCGGCGTGTTCCTGGTCGATGCGCGCGCGCATGTGGCGGATCACCGACACGTTCTTGCCACGCAGGCCCTGCAGTTCCAGTGCCTGCTCGGACAGGTCGCGCTGCCGCACCTTCAGCAGGCGCTCGGCCTCGGTGCGCAGCGCGGTCATGCCCGCGTCGACCGCCAGCCGCAGCATGGTCTCGCGCTTGCCGAGCACGCCTTCGCCGAGCAGTGCCTCGAGCGCCGGCAGCCGGCTGGCCTCGAGCAGGGCCACGTCGTGCCCGATCTTGGCCTGCAAGCCCTTCTGGGCGGACACCGGCAGCACCTGCGCCAGCGGCACGTCGAGCAGCCGGGCCGCACCTTCGCGCTGGCGCTCGATCTGCTGCGCGATCTGCACCGGCGTGCTCAGCGTGTCCCACAGCGTGTCGATCTTGTTGAGCACCACGAAGCGCGTGTCGTGGCTCTCGTCGCCGGTGATCAGATGCTCGCGCCAGATCGACAGGTCGGAGCGGGTCACGCCGGTCTCTGCGCCCAGGATGAAGACGACCGCATGCGCCTGCGGAATCAGGCTCACGGTGAGTTCGGGCTCGGCACCGATCGCGTTGAGACCTGGCGTGTCGAGGATCACCAGCCCCTGTTCCAGCAGCGGGTGCGGCATGTTAAGCACCGCATGGCGCCAGCGCGGAATCTCGACGCGGCCTTCGGCGTCCTGGACCGGGTTGTCGTCGGGCGTCTCGGGGTTCCAGAACCCGAGCGCGCGGGCCTCGTCCTTGCTCACCCAGCGGACTTCGGCCACCTTGCCCATGGCCTGCGCGAGCTGTTCAGCGTCGCCCACCTCGATGGGCAGCTCGGTCCAGCGCGTCGGCCGCTCGCGCCAGTGGGCGAGCGAGTGCGGCTCCAGCCGGGTTTCGATCGGCAGCAGGCGCAGCTTGGGCGCCAATGCGGCGTCGTAGCCCAGTTCGGTCGGGCACATCGTGGTGCGCCCGGCGCTCGCCGGCATGATCCGCCGCCCGTAGCCGGCAAAGAAGATCGCGTTGATCAGCTCCGACTTGCCGCGGGAGAACTCGGCCACGAAGGCCACCATGACCTTGCTGGTGCGGATCTGGTCTTCGAGCGCGCGCAGCCTTTCGGCCACGGCCTGGTCGAGCAGCTCGTTGTCGGTCAGCCAACGGGACAGCCACTGGAGTCGGCGGGCGAAGTTGCTCCGCCAGGCGCCGTGCTGATCGAGCTGTTGGTTGAATGAGCGGCTCAAGGGGAAGATGTAAGTGAGAATTTACAAATATAACATCGCCAAATGGCGAGTGGGGTATCGACAGCAGTGTGCCCCGAAGCGGCCGGCGCCGGGCCAGCCCCTCTTCAGGATTTCTGGCAATGAGGGCAGTAATAGGTAGAGCGCTGCCCTTGTTTCAGCTGCCGGATCGGCGTGCCGCACACCCGGCACGGCTCGCCCGCCCGACCATAGACGGTCGCCTCCAGCTGGAAGTAACCGTTCTGCCCGTCCACATTCGAGAAATCGCGCAAGGTGCTGCCGCCCTTCTCCACCGCCCGGGCCAGGATCTCGCGCACCGCCGCATGCAGCTTCGCGGCGCGCGGCTTGCTGATGCGCGTCGCCGACAGGGTCGGCCGGATGCCGGCCATGAACAGCGCTTCCGACGCGTAGATGTTGCCGACGCCTACCACCACATCGCCGGCCAGCAGCACCTGCTTGATGGCGGTCCGGCGTTTCTTCAGCCCCGCGTGGAAGGCGTCGAGATCGAAGGCATCGCCCAGCGGCTCCATGCCCAGCCCGCCGAGCAGCTTGAGGGCCCAGGGCGCCTCTTCGTCGTCCACGTAGACCACGGCGCCGAAACGGCGCGGGTCGTTCAGGCGCAAGGTCCCGAGGTCGGTGACGAGGTCGAAGTGGTCATGTACGCCGGGCTCCGGCAGGTGGATGTCGAAACGCAGGCTGCCCGACATGCCCAGGTGCAGCAACAGCAGCCCGCGGTCCAGGTCGATGAGCAGGTACTTGCCGCGGCGGCGCACCTCGCGCACGCGGCGTCCGACCAGCGCCTGCGGCACCACCATCAGCGCCCAGCGCAGCGGTTTGCCGATGCGCACGGACTCGATGCGCGCACCGGCGATACGGTCGGCAAAGCCGCGCCGGGTGACTTCGACTTCGGGTAGTTCAGGCATGAAAAGTAAAACTCCGGCAGCGACGAAGCCCCATGCGGCGCTCGTTCAAATGGCTGGATTATTATGGTCAGATGAACCCATCGCCCCGCCGTCACCGCCTTGCGGCGGCCGCGTCTCTCGTGCTGTTTGCTTGCGCAACCCACGCCCAGTCTCCTGAACCCGTCGCCGCCGGCAATCCGTCTCCCGCCATCGAGCGCACGGCACCGCCGAAGCCGCCGGCGCGTTCCCGGACCACGACCACGGCCGCCAAGCCGGCCGCAGAAGTCGCGCAACCCTCGGCGCTGACGGCCGACCTGTTCTACGAGATCCTCATGGGCGAGATCACCGCCCGCTCCGGCGACCCCGGCTCCGGCTATTCGCTGGTGCTCGATGCCGCCCGTCGCCTGCGCGACGGCAAGCTGTTCCAGCGCGCGGTGGAGATCGCGCTGCAGTCTCGCTCCGGCGACGCTGCAATTTCCGCGGCGCGCGCCTGGCAGGAGGCGCTGCCCAATTCGCGCGATGCCCGGCGCATCGAGCTGCAGATCCTGATCGCGCTGAACCGCATCAGCGAAACCGTCGAACCCCTGCGCGCCGAAGTGGCGGCCACCTCGCAGATCGAGCGTCCCCTGCTGATGGCGGTGATCGCACGCACCTACGGCCGCGCCGCCGACAAGAAGCTGGCCGCCTCGGTGGTCGAGCAAGCCCTGGTCGACGAGCTCAAGAGCCCGACGACCGGTGGCTTGGCCTGGGCCACCGTGGGCCGGCTGCGCCTGAACGCCGGCGATCCCTCGGGAGCACTGGACGCCGCGCGCAAGGGGCAGGCCATCGACCCGGCGTCCGAAGCACCCTCGGCGCTGGCGCTCGAACTCATCGATCCGGGCCAGCCGCTGGCCGAGCCGATCGTCACACGCTACCTCGCGAACAACCCCAAGGCCTCGCCCGACCTGCGCATCGCCTATGCGCGCGCGCTGGTCGAGGACCGCCGCTACAGCGACGCCGCCACACAGCTGCAAACGCTGACCACGACACGCCCCGAACTGGCGGAGCCCTGGCTGCTGCTCGGCAGCCTGCAGATGCAGGCCCGCCAGGAAGCGGCGGCCGAGACCTCGCTCAAGCGCTATGTCGACCTGATGACCGCGCCGGGCCTGAGCCAGGACGCGGGCGATGTCGCCGACCGCAAGCGCGGGCTGACGCAGGCCTACCTCGTGCTGTCGCAACTGGCGGAGCGGCGCAAGGACTTCCAGGCGGCCGATCGCTGGATCTCGCGCATCGACAGCGCCGACAACCAGAGCGCCATCCAGGGCCGCCGCGCCAGCCTGCTCGCGCGGCAAGGCAAGTTGCCCCAGGCCCGCGAACTCCTGCGCGCACTGCCCGATCGCACGGCGGACGAGCGCAAGCAGAAGCTGCTCGCCGAGGCCCAACTGCTGCGCGAAGCCAAGCAATATCAGGCCGCCTACGACCTTCTGGCCCAGGCCTCGGCAGCCGCGCCGGAAGACGGCGACCTCATCTACGACCAGGCCATGATGGCCGAGAAGCTCAACCGCCTCGACGACATGGAGCGGCTGCTGCGTCGCCTGATGGTGCTCAAGCCCGAGAGCCAGAACGCCTACAACGCGCTGGGCTACTCGTTTGCCGATCGCAAGATCCGGCTCGACGAAGCCCGCACGCTCATCCAGAAGGCGGTGCAGCTCGCGCCCGAAGACCCGTTCATCGCCGACAGCCTGGGCTGGGTCGAGTTCCGGCTCGGCAACACGGCCGAGGCGATCCGCATCTTCGAAGCGGCCTACAAGTCGCGCGCGGACGCCGAAATCGGCGCGCACTTCGGCGAAGTCCTGTGGTCGGTGGGCCAGAAGGACCGCGCCATCGCGATCTGGAAAGAAGCGCTGCTGACGGAGCCGGAGAACGAGACGCTGCAGGAAACCCTCAAGCGCCTGCGCGTCAAACCCTGAATGGCATCGATCACGTCAACAGCTCCCGCACGGGGAGACGATGAATCCACTCGCCGCGCGGTGCTCGGCGTGGGCGGCGGTGCGCTGCTGCTGTGGCTCACGGGCTGCGCCCAGCTCTCGGGCGGCTCCACTGTCCGCGGTGGTTCGGCCAGCTGGAGCGGCCGCATGTCGCTGCGCATCGACAGCGAACCGGTCCAGACCTTTGCCGCGCTGTTCGAATTGCGCGGCTCGGCCGAAACCGGCGACCTGACGCTGACTACGCCCATCGGCAGCACGCTCGCCCAACTGCACTGGGCGCCGGGTGAGGCCCTGCTGAAGAACGGCAGCGACACGCGCCGCTACGACTCGGTCGATGCGCTGATCGAGGCCGCCACGGGCGCCGCGATTCCGGTCGGTGCGCTGTTCGGCTGGCTCGACGGCCGCGCCGACCCCGTGCCCGGCTGGCGCGCCGACCTGGGCCAGCTGTCGAACGGCCGTCTGCAAGCCACGCGCGAATCCCCTTCCCCACGGGCAGACCTGCGCATCGTGTTCGAACGCTCATGAAGGCGATCTACGACCTTCCCGCGCCGGCCAAGCTGAACCTGTTCCTGCACATCACCGGGCGGCGCGACGACGGCTACCACCTGTTGCAGTCGGTCTTCATGCTGATCGACTGGTGCGACACGCTCCACGTCGAGCTGCGGCACGACGGTCAGCTGAGCCGCGAAGACCTCACCACGCCGCTGCCAGCCGATGACCTCGTGCTGCGGGCCGCCCGCGCGCTGCAGGCGCACGCCGCGCCGGGCCAGGGCGCCCACATCGGCATTGCCAAGCACGTGCCCGCGCAGGCCGGCATGGGAGGCGGGTCATCGGACGCGGCCACCTGCCTGCTCGCGCTCAACCGCCTCTGGAACCTGAACCTGCCGCTGTCGCGGCTGGCACAGATCGGGCTCAAGTTGGGTGCGGACGTCCCTTTCTTCCTCGGGGGGCGCAACGCCTGGGTCGAGGGCATCGGCGAAAAAATCACCCCCGTGAACCTGCCGCCGGCACGCTTCGCCGTGGCCAAACCGCCCGAGGGACTCGACACCCGATTAATTTTTTCTGCAGATGATCTGGAACGGGCAACTCCTGTTGCTATAATCTCAGGCTTTGCTGCAGATAGCGAACAGCTAGAAGCCACAAACCTCGGCAACGGGGTTTACGACTTCGGTGACTTCGGTCATAACGACCTGCAGCCGGTTGCCCAGCGGCTTTGCCCCGCAGTCACCGACGCCATCGAATGGCTCGGACTGCAAGGATTGAAGGCCCGGATGACCGGCTCCGGAAGTTCGGTGTTCGCAAAAATGCCGCAATCGCCGCAGGAAACGAAGCTGCTCGAAGCCCCCCGGGGATGGCAGGTTCGACAATGCGACAATCTGGCGGTTCATCCACTCTGGGGATGGGCAACCTGAAGAGATAATCGGAACGCTCTGCGGTTCGATGCGACATATATCGGTGGGTGGTGCAAACCATCAACCTGTGTAGGGGAGTCGCCAAGCTGGTTAAGGCACTGGATTTTGATTCCAGCATGCAAAGGTTCGAATCCTTTCTCCCCTGCCAAATCTCTCAAATTGCGGCCTGATGGCCGCAGTCTTTCTTTTGCAGTCGCCTGACTGCAATAATCGGCGGCCCCACACAGGCTGCCACGACTCGAAAACTCTGGCGGCTTCCCCCAAGCCCATTTGCACTGCCCGGACGCGCTCATGCAGGCCAATCACCCTGATTTCATGGTTTTCACCGGCAACGCCAATCCCGGCCTTGCCGCAGAAATTGCGCAAAACCTCGGCACCTCGCTGGGCGCCGCACGCGTCGGTCGCTTCTCCGACGGTGAAGTCACTGTCGAGATCAACCAGAACGTCCGTGCCCGCGACGTGTTCGTGGTGCAGTCGACCTGCGCGCCGACCAACGAAAACCTGATGGAACTGCTGATCATGGTCGACGCGCTCAAGCGCGCCTCGGCCGAGCGGATCAGCGCGGTGATTCCCTACTTCGGCTACGCCCGCCAGGACCGCCGCCCGCGTTCGAGCCGCGTGCCGATCTCGGCCAAGGTGGTCGCCAACCTGCTGGAAACCGTGGGTGTCGAGCGCGTGCTCACCATGGACCTGCACGCCGACCAGATCCAGGGCTTCTTCGACATTCCGGTCGACAACATCTACGCCTCGCCCGTGCTGCTGGGCGACCTGCGCCAGAAGAACTACGAAGACCTGATCGTGGTCTCGCCCGACGTGGGCGGCGTGGTGCGCGCCCGCGCGCTGGCCAAGCAACTGAACTGCGACCTCGCCATCATCGACAAGCGCCGCCCGAAGGCCAATGTCAGCGAAGTCATGAACGTGATCGGCGAGATCGACGGCCGCAACTGCGTGATCATGGACGACATGATCGACACGGCCGGCACGCTGGTCAAAGCGGCCGAGGTGCTCAAGGAGCGCGGCGCCAAGAGCGTGTACGCCTACTGCACGCACCCGATCTTCTCGGGTCCGGCCATCGAGCGCCTGTCCAAGGGCGCGGCCCTGGACGAAGTGGTCGTCACCAACACCATCCCTCTTTCCGATGCGGCCGTCGCCTGCGGAAAGATCCGCCAGCTCTCCGTGGCACCGCTGATCGCCGAAACGATCCAGCGCATTGCCAAGGGCGAGTCGGTGATGAGTTTGTTCTCGGACCAGGACAACCTGTTCTGAGCTGAGAGCGAAAAAGCGGGCCTCCTTCGGAGGCCTTTTTGAATCGGAGTCGCACTGGTCGCGGTGGACTCTTACAGGAGCTAGTTATGAAATTCGTCGCTTTTGAGCGCGCAAAGCAGGGCACGGGTGCGAGCCGCCGTCTCCGCATCACGGGCAAGACCCCGGGCATCGTCTACGGTGGCGACACCCAGCCGCAACTGATCGAAATCGATCACAACGCGCTGTGGCACGCCCTCAAGAAGGAAGCCTTCCACTCGTCGATCCTCGAAATGGAAATCGCCGGCGCCGTCACCAAGGTGCTGCTGCGCGACGTGCAATACCACCCGTTCCGCCAGCTGGTGCAACACATCGACTTCCAACGCGTCGATGCCAAGACCCGCATGAACATGAAGGTGCCGCTGCACTTCAAGGGTGAAGAAGAGTCCGAAGCCGTCAAGCTGGATCACAACCTCGTGAACCACGTGATGACCGAACTGGAAATCAACTGCCTGCCGAGCGATCTGCCTGAATTCATCGAGATCGACCTCTCGGGCCTGAAGAAGAACGCCACGCTGCACGTCAACGACATCAAGCTGCCCAAGGGCGTGAAGTTCGTGAGCCACGGCAAGACCAACCCGGTCATCGTGTCGGCCGTTCCGCCGCTGGTCTCGGAAGAGCCGGCACCGGCCGCTGAAGGCGCTGCTGCCGAAGGCGCTGCCGCTGCCAAGCCCGCCGCCAAGACGGCCAAGAAGAAGTAATTCCTTCTTTCTCGCCCCGTCGACCCAAGGCCCGCCTCGTGCGGGCCTTTTGCTTTGGAGGGCGGCGAGATAATTCCCGCCATGATCAAGCTGTTTGTCGGCCTCGGAAATCCGGGCCCTGAGTACGAAGCCACGCGCCACAACGCGGGCTTCTGGTGGATCGACGCCCTGGCGCGCGACTGGAAGCTCAACCTCGTCCCCGAGCGCGGCTACCACGGCCTCGCGGCGCGCGCGAACATCGGCGGCCAGAGCATCTGGCTGCTGGAGCCGCAGACCTTCATGAACCTGTCGGGCAAGTCGGTGGCCGCGCTGGCCCGCTTCTTCAAGATCGCGCCCGAGGAAATCCTCGTGGTGCATGACGAGCTCGACGTGGTACCCGGCCAGGCCAAGCTCAAGTTCGGCGGCAGCCATGCGGGCCACAACGGCCTGCGCGACATCCACGCCCAGCTCGGCACCGGCGACTACTGGCGCCTGCGGCTGGGCATCGGCCATCCCGGCGTGAAGTCGGAGGTCGTCAACTGGGTGCTCAAGAAGCCGCTCAAGGAGCAGCGCGAAGCGATCGAAGACGCCATCGTGCGCACCTTGCATGCCGCGCCCGCCCTGGTGGCCGGCGAGATGGAAAAAGCCACGCTGATGATTCACACGAGCAAACCGCCGCGGCCCAAGCCGCCGAGGCGGGAGCCCGGCGACGGAGGCACGACGCCTGCCGCCACCTAGCCGGCCACGGGAGTGCAGGGAGGGAGAGAAAACAAGAAATGAGAAGAAGAACGACGAAGAAAGAGAAGACAGCGGGAGTCCGGGCAATAGCTATATTTTCAATAGCACTAACCACAGCCTCCATGGGCGCTTCAGCCCAGACCTGGCGATGCGGCAACACCTATTCCGATCAGCCGTGCGAGGGCGGCCGGACCGTGAAGGTGGACGATCCGCGCAGCAATGCGGACCGCAAGGCATCGGAAGACGCCACGCGCCGCAACGAAAGCAGCGCCAGCCGATTGGCACGCAGCCGCCAGTCGCTGGAGCGGGAGGCGCTCCGGCAAGCCGGCCCCACGACGCTGGATGCGGGGCGCTTCGCCAGCAACGCGCAGCCGCTCACGCCCGCCGAACAGGCCGCCCAGGCCCGCCGTCGCAAGCAGATGGCCGAGCCCCGCCCGACGAGCACGCGCTTCAGCAGTCCCTCGACAGACGATGAGGCCCCCAAGGAAACAGGCAAGAAGAAAAAGTAGAAGACCAGCTCAGACAGCGCCGGCTGACGACGGCGAGGCGGCATCCGACGAAGGCGGGGCCGCCTTGTCCGCCGTGAGACGCACGTACTTCTGCAGCAGCGTCTCGCGGGTTTCGACATGCTCCGGATTCACCGGGATGCAGGCCACCGGGCAGATCTGCACGCACTGCGGCTCATCGAAGTGGCCGACGCATTCGGTGCACTTGTGCGGATCGATCTCGTAGAACTCGGCGCCCATGTAGATGGCATCGTTCGGGCACTCGGGCTCGCAGACATCGCAGTTGATGCATTCGTCGGTGATCATGAGGGCCATCCCCCGATTATCGGCGGACCAGACGAACGCCCCGCCGCAGGCCCTCCGGAGTCCCCGCCGGCGTCAGGGCGGTCCGGTGAAGAGCGACAAAGTTCACAGTTGAGGCACGGTTGTTGCACCAGTCAGTTATGCTGCGGCCCGCCCCATGAGTCTGTTTCTATTCAAGCGCATCGCGACGCTGATCGCCACCCTGATCGGCGCCTCGGTCATCGTGTTCCTGGTCCTGGAGATCCTGCCCGGCAACGCCGCGCAGATGCTCATGGGCCCGGACGCCTCACCCGACGCCGTGGCCGCCCTGGCCACCAAGCTGGGCCTGGACCAGCCCGCCTGGACGCGCTACTGGCACTGGATCGCCGGCCTTCTCACCGGCAACCTGGGCGACTCCTACGCCTACAGCTCTCCCGTCATCGACCTCATCCTGGAACGCCTGGCCCTCACGGTGCCGCTGGCCGTGCTGGCCATGGCCCTGACCGTCGTCATCGCCCTGCTCGTGGGCGTGACGGCCGCCGCGCGCCACAACAAGCTGGGCGACGTGGGCCTCATGGGCATGG
>NZ_QXMN01000369.1:0-530 GCF_003581445.1 Acidovorax cavernicola
CGGCCATTCTTCTCCTTGAGAATCTCCGCAAAAGCCACCTGCGAGATCCATACCCCCCAACGGGAGTCTGGCACGTGCGAATACCGCGACGTTCCATCTGCGCGGCGCACGCCCAGGACGTACAGCTGTAAGGCAGTTGCCTGAGGGTCGTCGAAGCGGAAAAGCTGCGCGCCACACTCCCGGTCGATAGACATACGTGGCTCGCTCACCGGTACGAACCGAGCCGAATCTGCCTTCAGGCGATGTAGATGCGCCAGCTCAGCGGAAACCGTCTCTGCCCCCCGCGATTCCGCAGCTTCCCTGGCCTGCCTCAGCCACCCCGCCCAGCGGGCCACATCCCGCGCCGGACCCGGCGCAAACAGGAAGCCCATCGAGGAACACTCGGCCTGGACGGAATGCGCGTCAACTGCGGCCACGCGCAACGCTGGCAGAAGCCCTGTGAACGGATCTGCGACGGTCACCATGAAATTCCCATTGGCTTGCAGCAAAGTCCATTGAGCAAGCCGCAAGGTTCCCGATACGCCAAAAAG
>NZ_QXMN01000370.1:0-530 GCF_003581445.1 Acidovorax cavernicola
GCTGCCGGGATGGGCCCCCCCTGGGCGGAACTGGCTCATGACGCCGGCCAGGCGCTCTGCCCAGTCGCTGGGCCGAAAGGTTTTTCCGTCCCGGGTCAGGCCCTGGATGAACAGTTCTTGTGAGTTGGGGGAGACCATCGATATCGTTGTGCAAAGTGATGTGACCACAGCGGGATCGCCGCCGGCAGGTCAATGGAAGATTCTAACTCTTATACAAGAGTCAAGCTAAGCAACCGAGCGGTCCATGGGTCCATTGCACGGCTGTAATGCGTATTCCTCAATTTTCATCCTGCCTGGCCCATCTAAAATTGTAGTTCGCTCAACCCGGGCACGGACGCAATGTCCATGCCACCCCTGCATTCTTGGGAGATTTTTGCAATGACCGCTTTCATTGAGGCTGCCTCGCCCCACGTGATGAACACCTATGGCCGCGTCCCGATCGCTCTGGAACGAGGCCAAGGCTGCCGCGTCTGGGACGTGAATGGCAAGGAGTACCTCGATGCGCTCGGCGGTATTGCCGTGAACACGCT
>NZ_QXMN01000371.1:0-530 GCF_003581445.1 Acidovorax cavernicola
GCCCACGCGCTGCTTCATGCCGCCCGAGATTTCGCCGGGGCGCTTGTCGCGCGCATGGCTCAGGCCTACGAGCGCCAGCGCCGCGTCGGTGCGCTCCTTGAGCTGGGCCTTGGTTTCGTCCTGCGCGAAGACCCGCTCCACGGCGAGATGCACGTTCTCGTAGCAGGTCAGCCAGGGCAGCAGCGAGTGGTTCTGGAACACCACGGCGCGCTCGGGCGACGGACCCCGGATTTCGCGGTTGGCGCACAGCAGCACGCCGTCGCTGGGCGTGGTGAGCCCGGCGATCAGGTTGAGCAGCGTCGATTTGCCGCAGCCCGAATGGCCGATCAGCGCGACGAAATCGCCCTTGGCAATGCGCAGATCGATGTTCTCCAGCGCCAGGAACAGGCCCTTGGCGGTCTTGAAACTCTGCGAGATGCCTTGCAGTTCGATGAATCTGTCATTCATGATTTCACCTCTTCATAAGTAAAAGCTTTGGCGATCTGTACCAGCAGCAGCTCGAGCGCCAGACCCACGATGCCGATCACGGC
>NZ_QXMN01000372.1:0-529 GCF_003581445.1 Acidovorax cavernicola
AGAATCAAAATGGCAGCTAAAGACGTAGTTTTCGGTGGTGAAGCACGCGCCCGCATGGTCGAAGGCGTGAACATCCTGGCCAACGCGGTCAAGGTGACCCTGGGCCCCAAGGGCCGCAATGTGGTGCTCGAGCGCTCGTTCGGCGCCCCCACCGTGACCAAGGACGGCGTGTCCGTGGCCAAGGAAATCGAACTCAAGGACAAGCTGCAGAACATGGGCGCCCAGCTCGTGAAGGAAGTGGCCTCCAAGACCAACGACATCGCCGGTGACGGCACGACGACCGCTACCGTGCTGGCCCAGGCCATCGTGCGCGAAGGTTCGAAGTATGTCGCCGCTGGTCTGAACCCCATGGACCTGAAGCGCGGTATCGACAAGGCTGTGACCGTGCTGGTCGAGCAACTCAAGAGCCAGTCCAAGGCCACGACGACTTCCAAGGAAATCGCCCAGGTCGGTTCGATCTCCGCGAACTCCGACGAGTCCGTGGGCCAGATCATTGCCAACGCAATGGACAAGGTCGGCAAGGAAGGCG
>NZ_QXMN01000373.1:0-528 GCF_003581445.1 Acidovorax cavernicola
ACAGCGGGGGCGCCGAAGTGACCGAGGCGATCGCACTGACGGTGACAGACCGCGACGGCGACGTAGCCAACGGCACGCTGACGGTGCTGATCATCAACGACACGCCGACGGCGAATGCCGACAGCAACGCCATCACCGAGGACGGCACGCCGAACACGGTGTCGGGCAGCGTGAGGACGAACGACCGCGACGGCGCGGACAACAGCAACTCGGTGCCGGTGACGGGCGTGAGCTTCGGTGGCACGGCAGGCACGGTGGGTTCGTCGATCACGACGACCTACGGCAGCATCGTGCTGAACGCCGATGGCACCTACACCTACACGCTGAACAACGCCGACCCACGCGTGCAGGCGCTGACGGTGGGCGAGACGCTGACCGAGGTGGTGACCTACACCATCACCGACGCGGACGGCGACACCTCGACCTCGACGCTGACGATCACCATCAACGGCGCGAACGACACACCGGGCGTGACTGTGAACGACGGCAATGGCGCGGCGACTGGTCAGGTGACCGTGTACGAAGCCG
>NZ_QXMN01000103.1:0-3622 GCF_003581445.1 Acidovorax cavernicola
CAGCGCGTGGAAGAAACGCTGCAGCGCCTGCACCTCGACCCGCAGGCCGTGGTCGGCACGCTGTCGGGCGGCACGAAGAAGCGCGTGGCCCTGGCCCAGGCGCTGGTCACGCGCCCCGATGTCCTGCTGCTCGACGAGCCGACCAACCATCTGGATCTGGACGCGATCGAATGGCTCGAAGGCCTGCTCGTCGATTTCAAGGGCAGTGTCATCACCATTACCCACGATCGCAGCTTTCTGGACGCGATCGCCACGCGCATTGTCGAGCTGGACCGCGGCACGCTGCGCTCCTACCCCGGCAATTTCGCGCAGTATGTGCTCCAGAAGGAAGAGCAGATGGCGCAGGAGGCCGTGATCAACGCCAAGGCCGACAAGCTGCTGGCCCAGGAAGAGGTCTGGATCCGCAAGGGCGTGGAAGCGCGCCGCACGCGCAGCCAGAGCCGTATCGGCCGGCTCGAAGCGCTGCGCGAGAACCGCAGCAACCGCCGTGAAAAGCTCGGCAGCGTGAACATGGACATCGCTTCGGGCAAGGGTGATGGCTACCAGGGCAAGATCGTTGCCGAACTGCACGAAGTCAGCAAGTCGTTTGGCGACAAGCTGATCGTCAAGAACTTCACCGGCACCATCCTGCGCGGCGACAAGGTCGGGCTGATCGGCCCCAACGGCGCCGGCAAGACCACGCTGCTGCGCATGATCCTGGGCAGCCTGCCCGCCGACAGCGGCAGCATCCGCCAGGGCGGCAACCTGCAGATCGCCTATTTCGACCAGATGCGCCACGCGGTCGACCTGGACGCCACGCTCGAGGACTTCATCAGCCCCGGCAGCGAATGGATCGAGATCGGCAACCAGCGCAAGCATGTCAAGAGCTACCTGAGCGACTTCCTGTTCTCGCCCGCGCGTGCACGTTCGCCCGTGCGTTCGCTGTCCGGCGGCGAACGCAACCGTTTGCTGCTGGCGCGTCTGTTCGCGCGTCCGGCGAATGTGCTGGTGCTCGACGAGCCGACCAACGATCTGGACATCGATACGCTCGATCTGCTCGAAGACCTGCTGGCCAACTATGACGGCACGGTGTTCCTGGTGAGCCATGACCGCACCTTCCTCGACAACGTCGTGACCAGCACCATCGCCTATGAAGGCGACGGCCTGTGGCGCGAATACGAAGGCGGCGTGCAGGACTGGCTCGAGCAGTCGCGCCGCAGCAAGGCGCTGGCCGCTTCGCAGGCCAAGCAGGCGGCCAAGCAACCTGCGCCAGCACCCGCTGTCGCAGCCGCGCCCGCAGCCCCGGCCACGCCTGCCAAGCGCAAGCTCAGCTACAAGGAGCAGCGCGAGCTGGAACAGCTGCCCGAACAGATTGCGGCGCTCGAAGCCGAGCAGAAGTCGATTCAGGGCGAACTCGCCGACGGCAGCATCTACGCCAAGGACGCCGCGCGCGCCGCGCAGCTCGCGAGCCGCGATGCCGAAATCGACGAACTACTGATGGACGCGCTCGACCGCTGGTCCAAGCTGTCCGCCTGAGCGACCGCAGACGTGAAAAAAGGAGCCTAGGCTCCTTTTTTTTATGGGGTGTGCACCGCGCGATCAGATGCGGTGATGCGCGTTGCCGCTGCGCAGGCGCGTGAGCAGTGCGGACGCGATCTGCACCAGCGGCAGCACTTCGTCGGCCGCGCCGTGGGCGATGGCTTCGCGCGGCATGCCGAAGACGATGCAACTGGCTTCGTCCTGCACGTAGTTGTAGCTGCCCGCGAGCTTCATTTCGCGCATCGCGACCGCGCCGTCCGCGCCCATGCCGGTCAGCATGACGCCGACCGCATTGCGGCCCGCGCAGTGGGCCACCGAGCGGAACAGCACCTCGACCGACGGCTTGTGGCGGTTGACGGGCGGCGTGTCGTCGACCACGGCCACGTAGTTGGCGCCGCTGCGGTTGATCGAGAAATGCTTGCCGCCGGGCGCGATATAGGCGTGGCCGGGCAGGATGCGCTCGCCGTTCTCGGCTTCCTTGACCTTGATCTGGCACAGGCTGTTGAGCCGCGCCGCGAAGCTGGTGGTGAAGCCCGGCGGCATGTGCTGGGTGATCACGATGGCCGGGCAGTCGGCCGGCAGATGGGTCAGCACTTCGCGTATGGCTTCGGTGCCGCCCGTGGACGCACCGATGGCGATGATCTTCTCGGTCGACAGACGCCCCAGCATGGCAGTCGGAGCGGCCGGCGCGGCGTGGCCGGGCCGTGCGGCCGGGCCGCCGACCGCAGGGGCCGCGCTGGCGGAGTTCGACGCGGCCAGCGTGCGGTGCACGCGCGCGACCGCGGCGACGCGGATCTTGTCGACGATCTCGGTGGCCAGATCGTTCAGACCGTTGGCCACGCCCACGCGCGGCTTGGCGACGAAATCGACAGCGCCGAGTTCCAGCGCCTTCATGGTGACTTCTGCGCCGCGCTCGGTCAGCGTCGAGATCATCAGCACCGGCATCGGGCGCAGGCGCATCAGCCGGCCCAGAAAGTCGATGCCGTCCATGCGCGGCATTTCCACGTCCAGCGTGATCACGTCGGGACTCATCTCGCGGATCATCTCGCGCGCGATCAGGGGATCGTTGGCCGTGCCTATGCACTCCATGTCAGTCTGACGATTGATGATCTCGGACAAAAGACTGCGCACCAGCGCAGAGTCGTCGACCACAATCACACGTGTTTTCCTGTTCATTCGCTCTGTCCCTATTTAAAACAGGTCGACTGAGCCGCCTGCCGTCGCCCGCGCCAAGGTGGCTGCATTGCCACGCACGGCCTCCTGCGCGACCAGGGAGTCCGGATGCGCATGGGCCAGGCGCTTGACCATGGCCTTGCCTGTAGCGGGGAAGTACACCACCTTGCGGGGGTAGATATCGAGCACATCCTCGGAAACCAGAGGAATGCGCTCCGTCTGCAAATACTGTTTGACGAATTCGGTGTTGCGTTCACCGACGTTCATTGTCGTGAAATTGTGCATAACCTGGCCGCCGCCGAAAATCTTGGCCTGCATGGTTTCGCGCCGCGCACCGAGCTTGAGCATTTCGTTGATCAGCAGCTCCATCGCGTACGAGCCGTAGCGCCCCGACGAATCGCTCGCATCGCTGTCGGGCAACATGAAGTGGTTCATACCGCCGACATGCATGCGGCTGTCCCAGAGGCAGGCCGCGATGCACGAGCCGAGCACGGTGACGATCGCCATGTTTTCGTTGGAAACGAAATACTCGCCCGGCAGCACCTTGACCGCGTTGTACTGGAAGTGGGGGTCGAAGTAGAAGAACGAAGCCTGTCCGGGGCGGCGCGCACGCGCGCGCAGGATATCGAGCGATGACGCCGACGCGGGGGCCGCAGTCAGCATGTCGCCGCGCAACGGCGCAATGCGCGGCGCGCGGCGCCGGTCCAGGCCGCCGGCGAGGTCCGCAGCGGTCGCCCGCGAGCGTTCAGCGTCGCTCATAGACGGTCTTCCCGCGCAAGGTGAACAGATCGCGCGACTCGCTGAAGTTCTCGGCGTGGCCGACGAACAGCATGCCGCCGGGCTTCATCACGCGGTGGATGCGTTCGAGCACGCGGCGCTGGGTGGCGGCGTCGAAATAGATCATCACGTTGCGGCAGAACACGAAGTCGAA
>NZ_QXMN01000374.1:0-526 GCF_003581445.1 Acidovorax cavernicola
ACCATGCTGCTGGGCGCGGCCACGCTGCTCGCTCAGCAACCCGACTTCGACGGCTCGGTGCACCTGATTTTCCAGCCGGGTGAAGAAGGCGGCGCGGGCGCGCGCGCGATGATGGAGGACGGCCTGTTCACGCTGTTCCCCTGCGAAGCGGTGTTCGCGCTGCACAACTGGCCCTCGCTGCCCGCGGGCAAGATGGCGGTGCGCGTCGGCCCCATCATGGCGTCGGCGCTGCGCTTCGAGATCCGCATCAGCGGCAAGGGCGGCCATGCGGCCATGCCCCACACCACCATCGACCCGATTCCCGTGGCCTGCGCGCTCGTGGGCCAGCTGCAGACGCTGGTGTCGCGCAGCACCGACCCGCTCGACAGCGCGGTGCTCACCGTGGGCCAGATCGCTTCGGGCACGGTCGAGAACATCATTCCCGACAATGCCGTGATCTACGGCACGGTGCGCACGCTGCAGACCAGCACCGAGAAGATGATGATCGCCGGCCTGCACCGCATCAGCGAGCATGTGGCCGCGGCCC
>NZ_QXMN01000375.1:0-526 GCF_003581445.1 Acidovorax cavernicola
ACTGTTTTAGCCTTCCCACTTCGTTTCCCACTTAGCCAATTTTAGGGACCTTAGCTGGCGGTCTGGGTTGTTTCCCTCTTGAGTCCGGACGTTAGCACCCGGTGCTCTGTCTCCCAAGCTGTACTCTGCGGTATTCGGAGTTTGCATAGGTTTGGTAAGTCGCCATGACCCCCTAGCCTAAACAGTGCTCTACCCCCGCAGGTAATACTTGAGGCACTACCTAAATAGTTTTCGGAGAGAACCAGCTATTTCCAAGTTTGTTTAGCCTTTCACCCCTATCCACAGCTCATCCGCTAATTTTGCAACATTAGTCGGTTCGGACCTCCAGTACCTGTTACGGCACCTTCATCCTGGCCATGGATAGATCACTTGGTTTCGGGTCTACACCCAGCGACTGATTCGCCCTATTCGGACTCGATTTCTCTACGGCTTCCCTATTCGGTTAACCTTGCCACTGAATGTAAGTCGCTGACCCATTATACAAAAGGTACGCAGTCACCCTTGCGGGCTCCTACTTTTTGTAAGC
>NZ_QXMN01000376.1:0-523 GCF_003581445.1 Acidovorax cavernicola
GGGACATGGTGGGCAACAACACGCCCGTGTTCTTCTTCCGCGACCCGCTCAAGTTCCCCGACCTGAACAAGGCCGTCAAGCGCGATCCGTACACCAACATGCGCTCGCCGGAAAACAACTGGGACTTCTGGACCGGCCTGCCCGAAGCCCTGCACCAGATCACCATCGTGATGAGCGACCGCGGCATTCCCAAGGGCTACCGCCACATGCACGGCTTCGGCTCGCATACCTACAGCTTCTACAACGCGCAGAACGAGCGCTTTTACGTGAAGTTCCACTTCATCACCCAGCAGGGCATCGAGAACCTGACCGACGCCGAAGCTGCGGCCGTGGTCGCCGGCGACCGTGAAAGCTCGCAACGCGACCTGCTGGAGGCGATCGACCGCGGTGATTTCCCGAAGTGGAAGCTGTGCGTCCAAGTAATGCCCGAAGCCGAAGCCGAGCACTACCGCTTCCACCCCTTCGACCTGACCAAGGTCTGGAGCAAGAAGGACTACCCGCTGATCGAAGTCGGTGTCATGGC
>NZ_QXMN01000377.1:0-522 GCF_003581445.1 Acidovorax cavernicola
GTCAAGTTCCTGCACAAGATGCTGCTCGACGCGTTCCACATGCGCGCGTCCGATCTGCACTTCGAGCCCTACGAGCACCACTACCGGGTGCGCTTTCGCATCGACGGCGAGCTGCGCGAGATCGCCTCGCCGCCGATCGCCATCAAGGACAAGCTCGCGTCGCGCATCAAGGTCATCTCCCGCCTGGACATCTCGGAGAAGCGCGTGCCGCAAGACGGGCGCATGAAGCTCAAGATCGGCCCCAACCGCACGATCGACTTCCGCGTGAGCACCCTGCCCACGCTGTTCGGCGAAAAGATCGTGATCCGTATCCTGGACCCCGAAAGCGCCAAGATGGGCATCGATGCGCTGGGCTACGAGCCCGAGGAGCGCGAACGGCTGATGCACGCCATCGGCCGCCCCTACGGCATGATCCTGGTCACCGGCCCCACGGGCTCGGGCAAGACAGTCTCGCTCTATACCTGCCTGAACCTGCTGAACAAGCCCGGCGTCAACATCGCGACGGCCGAAGACCCGTCGGAA
>NZ_QXMN01000378.1:0-522 GCF_003581445.1 Acidovorax cavernicola
GCTCGACGCCTACAGCAAAGCGGGCTACAACGTCACGTATCAAGTCTTGAACGCCAAGGACTACGGTGTGCCGCAATCGCGCAAGCGGCTCTTCATCGTAGGCGTCAGAAAAGACCTGAGCCAAGTATTCGAATTTCCGAAACCGACCCACGGCAAAACGACCAAGACATCAGGTCCGCTTGAGCCCTACGCCTCCCATGGCGACGCCATCAAGGGCTTGCCGCTCTGGCCTGAAGGGGAGTTCTATGAACGGCCGCACGATCCCGAAGGCCACTTTTCCTGGTACTACATGTCGCGGAATCGGAAGGCCAAGTGGGCGGATCCTGCGTTCACAGTCGTGGCGAATTGGCGGCACATCACCCTCCATCCAGCAAGCCCAGTGATGACCCTCACATGGTCGAACCTTGCGGATGGCTGGAAGCAACGCTGGGATTTCTCCGACCAGTACGAACACATTGAAGCAGATCCGAAGCGCAAGAAACTAGAAACGCCGCGCAGGCTTTCCTGGCGCGAGTGCGCGCG
>NZ_QXMN01000379.1:0-519 GCF_003581445.1 Acidovorax cavernicola
CTTCGGTCTACCACATGGCGGCCCAGGCCGACCTGCAGTTCAATATGCCGCTGGCGTGGAAAGTCATGACCGTGCTGGGCCTGGTGATGGCCGGCATCTTCGGGCATATCCGCTTCGCGCTGTTCAAGCGCCTGGACCGCGCCGTGCAGGCCGGCGACTGGCCTGCGGGCGGCAAGGCGCTGGCGAGCATCCGCGTCTGGGTCGCGGCCAATCTGGCGCTCGGCGTGGCCATCGTCACCGCGCTGCGCCTCACGGTGTAACAACGCGCCGCGCCGATTAGAATCACCGCGTTGGTGCAGGCCCTGCAGATCATGCCGGGCCGTTAAACGGGAAACAGGGTGGCGATGCCTCGCGCGTCCGCCTAGCCTGTACTGCCCCCGCAACAGTGAGTGAAGCGGCCTGAACCCTCGGGCCAGCGTACATCCCCAAGCCACTGGCGCTGCCTTGCGCCGGGAAGGCGTTGTGCGCGGATTCACCAGTCTGGATACCGGCCAACAAGGCGGTTCCCGCGCGCGCGGG
>NZ_QXMN01000380.1:0-519 GCF_003581445.1 Acidovorax cavernicola
CCGTTAAAGCCGTCGCTGCGGCCGGTCGCCTCCAGCATCAGGGGCTGGCCCGCCGGCGTGCCGGTGCTGTCAAAACGCTGGACGTAGATACTGCTCTCGCTCGCGCTCTCCGCACCACTCCACACGGCGACAAACGCGCCGCTGTTGCCCAGCGGCGCGAGTTGAACGGCGGCGTCCGATCCCGAGGCATAGCCGGGTGCTTCCAGCTTGGTCGCTCCTCCTGCCTTGGCATTGCCCTGTGCGTCGAAGTACTGCACATAGATGCTGTTGTCGCTTTCGCCGGCGTCCATACCCTGCCAGGCCACGACGTAGGCGCCGTCGCTGCCGCTGCCGATCGTCATGACGACCGGTACCTGGTCGTTGCCGGCGGTGTTGCCGGTGGCCTCCAGCAGCGTGGGCGTGCCAACCACCGTGCCATCGGCCAGCACCTTCTGCACAAAGACGCTGTTCTCGCCTCCGCCCGCATCGTGCCCGCTCCAACTGACGAGAAAGTCCCCAGCGCTGCCCAGGGCCTTGATG
>NZ_QXMN01000381.1:0-517 GCF_003581445.1 Acidovorax cavernicola
CGCCCGAGACCGACGACACCTGCCACTACTTCTGGAGCATTTCGAGCACCAGGCATCCCGACATGCCCGACAACATCGACGCCGTGATCGAGCAGACCGCGTTCACTTTCGACGAAGACCGCACGGTGATCGAAGCCCAGTACCGCAACATGCGCGAATTCGGCGAGCGCGCGACCTGGACCGATATCCACGTCGACGTGGGCGGCAACCGTGCGCGCCGCATTGTCGCCAAGCTGTTGGAACAGCAAGCCTAGCGTTCACGAGGAGGGGCGGCGTTGGCCGAGGGGCATTCCGCTCGAATTCACGAAAAAGAGGCAAAGTACAGTGAGCCTGCGCAGCAACGCACGCGCAGCGCCTGCTTGCCCGTGACCAGGGATTTGCTGCCGTGCCCGCATGGCGCGGATGCGGGCCGCGTTGGCCGGCGCTGTGCTGGCCGGATCAGGCAATCCCATCGGCAACCTGCGCGTCAAGGACGCAGCCACATGGCTTGCTGCCCATGCCGGCGGCTAGCGCGGTT
>NZ_QXMN01000382.1:0-516 GCF_003581445.1 Acidovorax cavernicola
CCTGCCCCGGCAACCTCGAGATCGAAGGCCGCCTGCGCGCCTACATGCGCTGGAACGCGATGGCGATGGTCGTCAAGGCCAACCGCATCCACCCGCCCGAAGGCGGCGACCTGGGCGGCCACATCGGCTCGTTCGCTTCGCTGGCCAACATGTTCGGCGCGGGCTTCAACCATTTCTGGCACGCCGAGAGCGAAAACCACGGCGGCGACTGCCTCTACATCCAGGGCCATGTGTCCCCCGGCATCTATGCGCGCGCCTACCTCGAAGGCCGCATCACCGAAGAGCAGCTGCTGAACTTCCGCCAGGAAGTCGACGGCAAGGGCCTGTCGAGCTACCCGCATCCCAAGCTGATGCCCGAGTTCTGGCAGTTCCCCACGGTGTCCATGGGCCTGGGCCCGCTGATGGCCATCTACCAGGCGCGCTTCCTCAAGTACCTGCACGCGCGCGGCATTGCGAACACCGAGAACCGCAAGGTCTGGGTGTTCTGCGGCGACGGTGAAATGGACGAAGTGGAAT
>NZ_QXMN01000383.1:0-515 GCF_003581445.1 Acidovorax cavernicola
GGCCACCTCCATCCGGGAGACGACCGGGCGGCGATTGCACCGGTTTTCGTGGATCAACGAGTGGAAGGAACTGGCCGATGCCAGCGGCACGCCGCTGGGCATCGAGCTGATCCTGCCGGACTGGTTCTTTGCGGGCGTGCTGGACGCCGCTCTGGTGCTGACCATCGACCCGGCATATTTCCGGCTGACGGGCGGCATAGAGCGCTGGCTGTACCGGCTCGTGCGCAAGCACGGCGGCAGGCAGCCAGGCGGCTGGCAGTTCGATTTCCAGCACCTTTACCGCAAATCGGGCAGCGTGGCACGGTACTACGACTTCGCCGCCGACCTGCGGGCGATTGTGGCCCGGCAAGCCTTACCGGGCTACATGCTGGGCATCGAGCAGGTTTGCGGTATTTCCTCGCCGCTGCTGACTTTCCGGCCCGTGCCGCCCACGGCACGGGGATAACTGCAGCAGAGCCTGTGGACGGACTCGTGCTATCAGGCAACACAGGTATCGTGCTATCAGGCAACAAATC
>NZ_QXMN01000104.1:0-3584 GCF_003581445.1 Acidovorax cavernicola
GATCACCACCAGCGCGGCGAAGAGGTAGTCGGTGCGCGCGTTGGCGTTGGCTTCGAGGATCAGGTGGCCGAGCCCGCGCTCGGCGCCGACGAACTCGCCCACGATCGCGCCGATCACCGCCAGCGGCATGGCCGAGCGCAGGCCGTCCATGATCGAAGGCAGGGCCGAGGGCATGTACAGGCGCCGGAAGGTGGTCCACGACGACGCGCGGATCGCCTGGAAGTGCTCGACGAGATGGGCCGGCGTGCCCGCCAGTCCGCCCATGGTCGCGATCACCACCGGGAAGAAGGCGAACAGGAAGGCCATCAGCACCTTCGAGGTGTCGCCGTAGCCGAACCAGATCACCATCAGCGGCGCGAGCGCGATCTTGGGCAGGCCCTGGAACACGACGATCAGCGGGTACAGCGCCCGGCGCACCGTCGGCACCGCATGGATCGCCAGCCCCAGCAGCACGCCGCCGACGGCTGCCAGCGCGAAGCCGGCCAGCACCTCCTGCGTCGTGACCCACGACTGCGCGAGCAGCGCCATGCGGTTGGTCCAGAGGCTGTCGAGCACCTGCGACAGCGGCGGCAGCAGGTAGCGCTTGATGCCGAACACCTCGACCGATTTCTCCCACAGGATGCCCAGCACGAGGAAGAGCAGGGCAGGGTCGGTGAAGCGGCGCCACGATTCGGCGCGCGAGGAAGGGGCGGGTTGCATGTGTCTTGTCTCCGGGTCTTCTTATGTGTCGTTGCTTGTCGCGTGGCGGGCGTTCAGCGCTTCGGGTCGTCGCTGTTGTCGTCTGGGCCCTGGGCGGTGCGCGGCCCCCACTGGGGCGGCGGCACCACGAACTTGTCGAAGTGCCACTGGTCGAAGGCGGCCAGGTCGTTCTTCCACACGCGCGGCGTGTAGGGCTGCGCGGGCGTGACCTGCACCATCTCGGCGTAGAACTCGCAGTAGTTGCCGTCGGGGTCCTTGAACACGAGGAACAGGTTCTCGCCGGGCCCGTGCTTGCCGATGCCGCGCACGATCTCGATGCCCTGCGCCTGCAGGTAGCGCGCGGCGTCCTCGATCTCGGCGAGCGAGCCGAGCTGGTAGGCGAAGTGCTCCAGCCCGGGGCGCCCCGGAACGTAGGTGGCCGCGTGCTGCGGATCGCCGGGCGGGATCTGCGCGAGCGCCAGGTCGTGGTGGTCGTTCCCGCAGCGCAGGAAGGCCATCTGGTCCTCGATGTGGTCGGACACCTCGAGGCCGACGATCTCGGTATAGAAGCGCACGGAGGCCTTCAGGTCGCGCACGTTGAGCACGACGTGGCCCAGGCGCTGGGGACGGGGGCGTTGGACCATGGGCGATGTTCCTTGCGGGCTCATGGCGCGAGCAGGTCGTTGGTGTAGGCGTCCTGCGGCTTCACCTTGCCGCCCAGGCCGAAGGCCTTGTCGACGAACTGCACGGTGGCGCCCATGCGGTCCTCGCGCAGGTAGCCCAGGCCCTTGGCCTTGGCGGCCGGGTCGACGAGCAGGTCGTTCATGTCCTTGATCTGCGCCAGCGCCACGGCGCGGTCGGTGGTGGGGAACATCTTCACCATCAGGTCGGCCGCCTGCTCGGGGTTGGCCATGGCGAACTCGTAGCCGCGGTACGACGCGCGCAGGAACTTCTTCACCACCTCGGGACGCTTCCTGATGAGGTCTTCGCTGGCCGCGAAGCCGCTGCCGTAGGCGTCCAGGCCGAAGTCGCTGTATTCGATCCAGCCCAGCGTCACGCCGGCGGCGGCGGCCTGCTTCTGGGTGACGGCGCGGTTGCTCGCGCGCCAGCATTCGGCCAGGTCGATCCGGCCTTCGATCAGCGAGGCATCGACCACCGCAGGGTCCATGCGCAGCAGGCGGATGCTGTCCTTGGGCTGGCGGTTCGCCTCCAGCCAGGCGGGCACGACGTTGTGCACCGGCGAGGCCGAGCCGCCACCCAGGCGCAGGCCTTTCATGTCGGCCGGCGTCTTCGGCTGGTGGCGCTTGGTGTCGAAGCAGATGCCCGCGGGCCAGCGCGTGTTGATGGCGCCGATCATGCGGATCTTGCCGCCGTTGGCACGGTTGAGCACGAGGCTGATCGGGTCGACGTAGCCGAACTCGAACTGCCCCTGGTCCAGCTCGTTGGCGGTGCGGTTGCCGCCGTAGCCGCGCACGATGGCGGTCTCCAGGCCCAGCTCGCGGAAGTAGCCCTGCGCCTGCGCCACGATCACGCCGACCGAGCTGCCCTGCGGCAGCCAGGCCATGTTGTAGGTGACCTTCTCCTGGGCGGCGGCGGGCGCCGCGGGCAGCAGCAGCGCGCTGCAACAGGCGATGCCGGTCAGTGCGCGCGCGAGCGCGGCCAGTCCTCTGCGGGTGGGTTGCATGTCTTTGTCTCCATACCTTGTTGTTCGTGATTCGAAAGAACGGGGCCGGGGCCCCGCGGTGCGGATGCTCAGAGGCGCTCTGCCTGCACCTGGTTGGACAGCCGTCCGATGCCTTCGATGCTCGCCACCAGCCGGTCGCCCGCGTTCAGGTAGATACCCCGACCCATGCCCACGCCGGTGGGCGTGCCGGTGGCGATCACGTCGCCGGGCTCGAGCGTGACGATGGTCGAGAGGTAGGCGACCTGCTCGCGCACCGTCCAGATCATGTTGGCCGTGCTGTCCTGCTGCATCGGCTCGTCGTTCACGTCCAGGCGCATGCTCACCGCCTGCGGGTCGGGGATCTGCCACGCCGGCACCAGCCACGGACCGATGGGGGCGAAGGTGTCGTGGCACTTGCCCTGGAACCAGTCGTGCTTGAACGGGTAGTCGCTGCGGATGTTGAGGTCGCGCGCCGAGATGTCGTTGACGATGGTGTAGCAGGCGATCGCGTCGAGCGCGTCTTCCACCGACACGCGGCGGCAGCGCTTGCCGATCACGGCGGCGAGTTCGACTTCCCAGTCGAGCTTGCTGGTCTCGGGCGGCATCTGGATCGTCTCGCCGTTGCCGATCACCGTGTTCGACAGCTTCAGGAACATGTACGGCTTGCTCTGCGACTTGGCCGCCAGCACCGTCCCCATTTCATTGGCGTGCGAGGCGTAGTTGGAGGCCGCGCAGAAGATGCGGCTGGGCACGAAGGGCGCGGCCACGGCCGCCGCGCCGCCATCCACCGGCCGGATCGCGCCCGAGGCCGCGAGCGACGCGGCCATCGGCGCGGCGTCGCGCAGCCAGGCCTGGGCGTTGGCCCAGTCGCGCAGCATGGCCTCGACGCCCTGCGTCACCCACGCATCGGGCAGCGGCGGCAGGCCGGCCGCGCGAGCCGCCTCCAGGTCGTACAGCTGGTTGTCGAGCACCAGGGCAGGGGCAAGGCCGCCGGCACGGCGGTAGGTGGCGAGCGCGATCCAGGACATTCGATTGACTCCTCATTCTTGGGTGGATTGGAATCCGCGACCTGTGCTTTGCATTCAGTGTCTGCGAATTGTGTGCAATTTTATGGTTTGGTGTTCATGAGAGTCAAGATTTTGTCGATATCGCACCAAAAAAGGGCGTGCGAGCGCGCGCCGCAGCCGGCCAGGGCCGAAAACGGCAGGCCGGAGCGGGCAGCGGGAACGGGGGAGGGGAAGGA
>NZ_QXMN01000384.1:0-513 GCF_003581445.1 Acidovorax cavernicola
GGCGATTCTTCCGAAGTGGAGTTTCTGGACCGCGAGCGCTCCATCGTCTACAACGCCACCTACACCACCTGCCAGCGCGACAACGAGGCCAGCTGGGAGCCCGACTGGGTGCTCAAGGCCCAATCTATCCATCTGGACCAGGGGGAGCAGGTCGGCTATGCGCGTGGCGCCAAGCTGCAGTTCAAGGGCGTGACCGTGCTGCCGATTCCCGTGGTGAGCTTTCCGCTGTCGGACCAGCGCAAGTCGGGCCTGCTGCCGCTGACCATCGGCCTGGACAACGTCAGCGGCTTTGAATACACCCAGCCGTATTACTGGAACATCGCTCCCAACCGCGACGCGACGCTGTCGAGCACGCTGATGACCAAGCGCGGCGTGAACCTCGGGGCGGAGTTCCGCTACCTCGAGCCCACCTACCAGGGCAAGCTGCAGCTCGAGTACATGCCTGGCGACCGTTTGCGCGACCGCGACCGCTGGTCCTACGGCCTGCAGCACCAGGGCCAGATCACCTCGCCC
>NZ_QXMN01000385.1:0-507 GCF_003581445.1 Acidovorax cavernicola
GACTTCGAGATGAAGGCCGAAGTCGTGGGCTTCGCGCGCGACGCGGCGCTGCTCACGCCCATCGGCGACATGTACGGCATTTCCGCGGCCACCGAAGTCATTCCCACGGGCCGCGCCCACCTCGTTCCCGTGGGCTTCGGCCTGCTGGGGCGGGTGCTCGACGGCCTCGGCCGGCCGCTCGACGAAGCCGAGCGCGGCCCGCTCGAAGCCAGCAAGTTCTACCCGGTGTTCGCCGATGCGCCCGACCCGCTCAAGCGGCGCATCATCAGCCAGCCGCTGGAGCTGGGCGTGCGCGCGCTCGACTCCGTGCTGACCTGCGGCGAAGGCCAGCGCATGGGGATCTTCGCGGCCGCGGGCGGCGGCAAGTCGACGCTGATGGGCATGCTGGTCAAGGGTGCCGACGTTGACGTGACCGTGGTCGCGCTGATCGGCGAACGCGGCCGTGAAGTGCGCGAATTCCTCGAAACCGAACTCGGCGAGGAAGGCCGCAAGAAGAGCGTGATCGTC
>NZ_QXMN01000105.1:0-3570 GCF_003581445.1 Acidovorax cavernicola
GCGTTGTCCGCGCGCCGAAGCACGCGGCGGCGTTCGCCTGCATGAGGGGGCGTAAAAAATCTTTCGATAGTTGGAGTCTATTTGAATTATTGGTTACATACATTTGTGCAATCAATTGCCTGCACAGCCGAGCTGTCTCCAGGGACTGGCCCGGTGCGGGGATGCGTGTTTCCTGCCATTCGAAAACTCTGGTCATGAAAAAATCAAAAGTACTTCCTTTCCACAAGAGCCAATGGACGTTGGTGATGACCGCCGCCTGCCTCATGGCTTCAAGCCTGGCGCATGCCGGCGAAGTTCCCGAGACGCCGGCCAACGCCAATGCCCCCAGGAAACTGGACTGGGCCAAATATGAATCCGTGAAACACAAGCTCGATCAGGCTTTCGGCGGCACGGCGGAAAAGCTCAAGCGAATGAATGCCGAGGGCAAGATCCAGGAACTGAAAATCAGCGAAATGGTGAAGCAGGCCCATGCGCAGCGCCTGGCGCACCCCATTGCCCTGACACCGGCGCACGCTGGCGACGCCGGCTCTGCGCGTCAGCAACAGTTTCTCGCCGATCGCGACCGCTTTCTGGCCGCAGGCGCCGAAACCTCGGCCGATCTGGAGCCCGGCGCGCCGAAGATCGGTCGGCTGTCCAGGGACAGGATGAAGGTCATGGAGGGCATTCCCCTGTTCAGTCCGGCCGGGCAGGCGGCGGCCATTGGCGCCGCGTCGAAGCGCAGCCCCGAGCCCAGCCCCACGCCTGTGCGCCGCAGTCTGGACCACGGCGCCCTGAACAATCTTCTGGCCCGGCGCACGGCTGCGCCGCAGGTGCCAACATCTCCCGCAAGCGCTGTTGTCACCGCATAGGCCTCAAGCAAACATGTCGCCCTGGCCGCGCATGACGCCCTGGTGATGGCGCAAGGCCCGGCAGTGAAGCCCCAGGCTGCGCTGGTCCTGACCAACCATCTGGGCAATACCCATGGCGTGCTGGTCGAAGAAGACAAGCTGGTTCTTTCGGGCGGCCTGCATTCGACGAACCTGCGACTCGATGACGACGGCGCGGCGTTCGCCGATGCGCAGACGGGCGCGGCGGTGGTGGTCAGCGGCGTCGCCGAAGGCCTGGCCGCCACCGATGCGGCCAATGTGGGCCAGGTCCACACCGTGGTCGATGCGGCCGTGGCGCCGCTGGGCGCGCGCATCGACGGCGTCGAAGGCCGCGTGCTGCAGCTGGAGCAGAAAATCAATGCCGTGGAAAAGAAGCTGTCGGGCGGCGTGGCCATGGCGATGGCACTGAGCCAGCCGGTGTCGTTCGCGCCCAAGTCCACCAGCGCCGTGACCGGCGGTGTCGCGACGTACAACGGCCAGACGGCGCTGGGCTTCAGCTTCAACCGCCTGGTCGCCAACACGGAAACGCGCCGCACCGTGGTGTCCATGGGCGTGGCGGCCACGACCTCGGGGCGGTCGTCGGCCTGCGCGCGCGTGGGCGCCTGCTTCAGCTGGTGAAAACGGGCGGAAAGCAGCAGGAGTCGAACCTACCCAGGAGCGGCTGACGCCCCTCACCGGGTTTGAAGCCCGGCCACACCACCGGGTGTGCATGCCTTCCAGTCATGCCCGCCTTCGTCTGGGAAGCGGGCAGGCGTGGTTATTGTAACGGCGCTCCCGGACCTTGCCAGTGGGCGTCGGGGCGCAGCAGGTGGGCGTCGCGCAGGCGGCGCGTATAGCCCACGCGGTCGAAGAACTCGAGGATCTGGACCGCGCGCTTGCGGCCCAGCCCGGTGGCGTCGCGGAAGGCGCGCGCTTCGACTTCGGCCCGGGCATGGCCCGCGGCCAGCGTCTGCACCTGGTGCGCGAGTTCCTGCATGCGCGTGGCGCTGTAGAACAGGTCCTTGACCACCTGGAACACCTGGCCGCGGCGCGTGAGCTTGCGCAGCAGCTGGCGCACGCTGTCTTCGCCCGCGCCGGTCGCGGCCGCGAGATCGCGCACCCAGGGCGGGTCGTAGCGGCCTTCATCGAGCAATGGTGAAAGGCGTTCGGCAAGCATCTGCTCCTGAGCGCTCAATTCCACCGAATGGCCCGGCAGATGCAGCCATGCGCCGCTGGCGACCAGATGTGCGTCGCGCAGCAGGCCGTCGATCAGTCCGCGCCACAGCGCGTCGTGCGCGCCTTGCACCAGCCCGGGCCAGGCCATGCGGCGCAGGCGTGCGGCGTTGAGGCCGGGCTCGTCGGCGTGCTTCTCGTGGAATTGCGCGAGCGTGGCCAGCACCTGGGCGCGCAGCTGCTGCCAGCGCGCTGCGGACAGCAGCAGCGTATCCGTGCCCAGCGGCAGTTGCAGGCAGTCGGCGGGCAGGTCCTGCGCCGGCCAGTGCCGGCCCGACAGCCGGACCAGCTGCGACAGCGGCAAGCCCTGCGGCGATTGCGCCAGCAGGTCGCTGGCGCTGCCCGTGGCGATCAGCGCATCGAGCGCCTGCAGACAGGCCTGGCGTTCGGCGCTGCGGCGCTTGCGCGCGGGCGCATAGGGGTCGGTCACCACGCCGCCCGCGATCGTGCGGCTGGCCTGGGCGTTGCGCAGGATCAGGCGGTCGCCGGGCAGGCAGAACACCGGTGCTTCGAGCACCAGCTGGGCGCGCACCTGGCTGCCGGGCTCGATGCGCTCGCCGTCGAGCAGCGCCACATGGGCCGTGCAATGCGCCGTGCCCAGGTGCAGGTGCACGGGCGTCCACTGGCGGATTTCGGGCGCCGAGGCCAGCAGCTGCAGCTGCACGTCGATGCGGTCGGTGGCCTGCAGCAGCGCGCCGTCGGCGATCCAGTCGCCGCGCTGGATTTCGTCCTTGCCCAGGCCGGCGAGATTGAGCGCGCAGCGCTGCCCGGCCACGCCGCGGTCGCTGGCCTGGTTCTGCGCATGGATGCTGCGCAAGCGCAGCGTCTGGCCGCTGCGCGAGTGCACCAGGCTGTCGCCGGTGGTCACGGCGCCGCCGAAGACCGTGCCCGTGACCACCGTGCCCTGGCCGGCGAGGCTGAAGCTGCGGTCCACGGCCAGGCGGAACAGGCCGCCCTGCGGGCGTGCGGGCATCTGCTGGGCCAGCGTTTCCAGATGGCTGCGCAGTGCGGCGATTCCTGGATCGCCGGGCAGCGCGGCAGCGGTTTCGAAAAGCACCGCGCCGGCGAGCGGCGTGGGGGCGAGCAGCGCGGCCAACTGGGCGCGCGCCTGCGCGATCTGCGCCGGGCCCGCGCGGTCGACCTTGGTCAGCGCGATGCTGGCCTGGGTCACACCCAGCAGTTGCAGGATGTCGAGATGCTCACGCGTCTGCGGCATGACGCCGTCGTCGGCGGCCACGACCAGCAGCGCATGGTCTATGCCGACCGCGCCCGCGGCCATGGTGTGCACGAACTTCTCATGGCCAGGCACGTCGATGATGCCCAGCACATCGCCGTTGGGCAGCGGTGCATAGGCATAGCCCAGCGCGATCGAGATGCCGCGCGCCTTCTCTTCCTTGAGCCGGTCGGTATCCACGCCCGTGAGCGCGCGCACCAGCGTGGTCTTGCCATGGTCGATATGGCCTGCGGTACCGATGATCATGAATGACTTGAG
>NZ_QXMN01000386.1:0-506 GCF_003581445.1 Acidovorax cavernicola
TCGCCGGTCAGGCCCGCGCCCTTCTTGATGGCGCGCTCGAGCGTGTCCTTGGGCATGGACACCTTGCGGGCCTGCTCCACGACCAGGCGCAGCTTGGAGTTGGCCGCCGGGTCGGCACCGCCGCGTGCGGCGACCATGATTTCCTTGGCCAGCTTGCCAAACAGCTTGCCCTTGGCATCGGCAACCTGTGCCTTGCCCTTCGATTTCCACTGCGCGCCCATGAATTGTTTTCCTTCAGGTGAAAGGCGCGCACGCCCGCACCGGGCACACGCACCCCAAAGGGTGGAGGTTATACACCTGTGAGAGGCGCCATGATTTAGCCAAGTGCGCTGCAGGGATATGGCGATGCGTCGGGCCGCGCGCAAAACTATGCTGGCAGAGCTTGCCACTTCACGGGCCCTGTGCCCGGCCCTTGCCATGCGTTCCACGTTCCCCCTCCTCATCGCTGCGCTCGCCGGCGCCCTGGCAGGGGTCTCGCCGGCCGGCGCGCAATCCCGGCCGCTGGC
>NZ_QXMN01000387.1:0-505 GCF_003581445.1 Acidovorax cavernicola
CAATACGACCGCCGGCGTCACCAGCCTGGCTTCGGTGCCCATGTTTCATATCACGGGTCTTTTGTACTACGTGCTGATCAATATCTATATCGGCACGACCACCATTTTGATCAACCGCTGGGAACGACAGCTGGCCTCCCGGCTCATCAAGAAATACGCCGTCACGCACTGGACCTGCATCCCGACCATGATCGCCGACATCATGGGAAATGACTCTTACCGGGATTTCGGCTTTCAGCAATTGCGCTATATCAGCGGCGGTGGAACGGGAATGCCCAAGGCATTGGCAGAAAAGCTGCAGGCGGAGTTTGAACTGAACTTCATCGAAGGTTACGGTCTGACGGAGACGGTGGCCTCGACCCACGTCAATCCACCCGAACGCCCCAAGCACCAATGCCTTGGCATTCCGTTGTCGGCAGTGATTTCGCTGGTGGTCGATCAAGACACCCAAAAGCCTCTGGGTCCCAATGAAATGGGAGAGATAGTGATTTCCTCACCCACGGTA
>NZ_QXMN01000024.1:0-101806 GCF_003581445.1 Acidovorax cavernicola
GCATAGCATCGACCATGCCCTTTCGGCGGTGCCTACCGTAGCGTGTCCGCCGTACCGATGAAAGCCCCATGCCAAGACGCTCCTTTTCATTCCTGCAACGACGAACACCGCAGCGGTGGCACGCATGACCACGGGGCGCATCGACCTCGCGCTGGTCGAGGCCTTCGTGCTCGTGATGAAGAGCGGCAGCCTCACCAAGGCCGAGAGCCTGTCGGGCGTGTCGAAGGCCACGCTCAGCCGGCAGCTCACGCGTCTGGAGGAACTGCTGGGCGCCCAGTTGCTGCTGCGCAGCTCGCGCCGCATCGCGCCCACCGAGGCCGGGCGTGCGTTCTTCGCACGCTGCGAGGGGCTGCTCGGTGAGGTGAGCGGCCGGCTGGAGACGGCGCGCACCGAGGTGCAGGAGATCACGGGCGGGGTGTCGGGGCGGCTCACGCTGCTGTCGGACACGCAGTTCAGCACCTCCTTCGTCTGCCATGTGGTGCGGATCTTTCTCGAATCGCACCCGAACGTGCGCTGCCAGCTCGACGTGGCGAACGGCGCGCATTCGCCGCAGATCGGCGAGGTGGACTGCTATGTCGGCTCCGCACCGCCCGACATGCCCGACCTGGTGGCCAAGCTGCTGGGCCGGCTGGCCTACGGCCTGTACGCCAGCCCGCAGTACCTGGCGCGCCACGGCACGCCGCAGACGCCCGAGGCGCTGGCGCAGCACCGGATGATCGCGATGCGGGAGCCCTCGGGGCCACCGTCGCCGTTGCGGCTGGTGTCGCAGCAGGCCTCGGGGCGTCACGTGGTGCGCGCGGAGCCGGCCTTCGAGACCAACGACCACTGGGTGATGAAGACCTTCTGCATCGACGGCCTGGGCATTGCGCCGCTGCCGGTGTTCTTCGCAGGGCCCGAGGTGGCGCAGGGCGTGCTGGTGCCGGTGCTGCCGCAGTGGCCGCCGGAAGCGCGGCGGCTGTACTGCGCCTACCAGCGGCAGCGCTACATGGGGCAGAAGCTGCGGGCGTTCGTCGACCTGATGGCGCGCTGCGTGGCGGACATCGGCTCGTACAACCACTACGTGGGCACGACCGCGGCGGTGTCATCGACGCGGCGAGTCCGGTCGACCGCGCGCCCATAATCGGCTTTCTTCCGGCATCCACCTGCCTCCTTCACCGATCCATCATGAAGAAAATCCTCGTCCTCAACGGCCCCAACCTCAACCTGCTCGGCACGCGCGAGCCCGAACAGTACGGCCGCGACACGCTCGCCGACGTCGAACGCCTGTGCAAGGACACGGGCGCCAAGCTCGGCGTGGAGATCGAATGCCGCCAGTCGAACCACGAAGGCGTGCTGATCGACTGGGTCCAGGAAGCGGGCCGCGAGGTGGCGGCCGGCAACATGCTGGGCGTGGTGATGAACCCGGGCGCCTACACCCACACGTCGATCGCGCTGCACGACGCCATCAAGGGCGCGAGCGTGCCGCTGATCGAGCTGCACATCTCGAACGTGCATGCACGCGAAGAGTTCCGCCACCACTCGTACATCTCGCCCGCGGCGCGCGGGATCATCGTGGGGCTCGGGGTGAAGGGCTACACGCTGGCCATCGCCGCGCTGGTGCCCTGACTCTTCTCTTTCAGTAGTTCTGCTTCGGGGCTGCAGCTTTCCAGCTGCGGCTGACGCGGCCTCCGCTGTCGATGCTCTCCAGGTGCACGTCGAAGCCCCAGAGCCGCGCGACGTGCTTCAGCACCTCTTCGGCGTTGTCGTTCAGCGGCAGGTTGTTGCGCTGCGTGTGGCGCAAGGTGAGCGAACGGTCCCCGCGCGTGGCGACGTTCCAGACCTGGATGTCGGGCTCGCGGTTGCCGATGTCGTACTGGCGTGACAGCGATTCGCGCAGCGCCTGATAACCGCTGTCGTCGTGGATGGCCGACACCTCGAGTTCCGACTCGCTCTGGTAGTCGCGGATCGAGAACAGGCGGAAATCGCGCATCGTCTTCGGGCTGAGGAACTGGCCGACGAAGCTCTCGTCCTTGAAGTTGCGCATCGCGTAGTCGAGCGTCTTCACCCAGTCGGTGCCGGCGAAGTCGGGGAACCAGCGGCGGTCTTCCTCGGTGGGCTTCTCGCAGATGCGACGCAGGTCGGTCATCATCTTGAAGCCCAGCGCGTAGGGGTTGATGCCGCTGTAGGCACGGTGGCCCACGGGCGGCTGGAATACCACGCTGGTGTGCGAGCTGAGCCATTCCATCATGAAGCCGTCGTCCAGCTGGCCGCGGTCGTACATGGTGTTGAGCAGCGTGTAGTGCCAGAAGGTGGCCCAGCCTTCGTTCATGACCTGGGTCTGGCGCTGCGGGTAGAAGTACTGCGCGATCTTGCGCACGATGCGCACCACCTCGCGCTGCCACGGTTCGAGCAGCGCGGCGTTCTTCTCGATGAAGTACAGCAGGTTCTCCTGCGGCTCCGACGGGAAGCGGCGCGCGGCTTCCGATTCGGTCGCCTGCTCGCTCTTGCGCGGCAGCGTGCGCCAGAGGTCGTTCACCTGCTGCTGCATGTGACGCTCGCGTTCGGCGCGCTGCGCGCTCTCCTGTGCCAGCGAGCGCTTCTGCGGCCGGCGGTAGCGGTCGACGCCGTAGTTCATCAGCGCGTGGCAGGAGTCGAGCAGCTCTTCCACGGCGTCGAGGCCGTGGCGTTCCTCGCACTCGGCGATGTAGTGCCGCGCGTAGACGAGGTAGTCGATGATCGACGACGCATCGGTCCACATGCGGAACAGGTAGTTGCCCTTGAAGAAGCTGTTGTGGCCGTAGGCCGCGTGGGCGATCACCAGGGCCTGCATGGCCATGGTGTTTTCTTCCATGAGGTAGGCAATGCACGGATCGGAGTTGATGACGATCTCGTAGGCCAGCCCCATGTGGCCGCGCTTGTAGTTCTTCTCGGTCGCGATGAACTGTTTGCCGTACGACCAGTGGCGATAGATCATGGGCATGCCCACGCTGGCGTAGGCGTCCATCATCTGCTCGGCGGTGATCACCTCGAGCTGGTTCGGGTAGGTGTCCAGGCCGAAGCTCTTCGCGGTCTTGGCGATCTCGGTGTGGTAGGTCTCGATCAGCTCGAAGGTCCAGTCGGACGGGCTGGGCAGGCGTTCGAGGCGCGAGGTGGGAAGGTCGGTGCTGCGTGGCAATACAGGCGCAGCAGGAGGGCGTTCGGTGGTGGTCATGCGGGCACCCCTTCCTTCTTGAACAGGTCGCGGAACACCGGGTAGATGTCCTGCGCGTCCGATACCTTGCGCATCGCGAAGTTGGGCGCGACGCCTTCGAGCTGCTGGTACTCCTGCCACAGGTTCTGCTCGGTCTCGGCGACCTGCACGTAGGCGTAGTAGCGCACCACCGGCAGGATGTTGTCGACCAGCAGTTCGCGGCAGCGCCCGCTGTCCTGGTGCCAGTTGTCGCCGTCACTGGCCTGGGCGCCGTACACGTTCCATTCGCCGCTGGCGTAGCGGGCCTTGATGATCTCGTCCATCAGAACCAGCGCGCTGGACACCACGGTGCCGCCGGTCTCGGTGGCGTGGAAGAACTCTTCCTCGGTCACTTCCTGTGCCTGCGTGTGATGGCGCAGGAACACGAGGTCGATGCGCTCGTAGTGCCGCGTGAGGAACAGGTACAGCAGCATGAAGAAACGCTTGGCCATGTCCTTGCGCGCCTCGTCCATCGAGCCCGACACGTCCATGAGGCAGAACATCACGGCCTTGGCGCTGGGCACGGGCGTCTTCACGCGGTTGCGGTAGCGCAGGTCGATCGGGTCGATGTAAGGCACGTGCCGCATGGTGCGGCGCAGTTCCTCGATGCGTTCCTCGGTTTCCTTGATCTCGTTCTTGACGAGGGCCAGTGTCGCGGCCTGCGGGTGGCGCTTCAGGAGTTCCAGGTGGGCCTCGAGGCGCTTGAGTTCCTTGCGCGGTTCGCCGCCGAGCGCGATGCGTCGTGCGAGTGCACCGCGCATCGAACGCACCACGTGCAGGTTGTTGGGCGAGCCGTCGCTGGTGAAGCCGGCGCGGTGGCTCTTCCATTCGGGCACTTCGGCAATTTGGGTGCGGATGAGGTGGGGCAGTGCGAGGTCGTCGAAGAAGACGCGCATGAACTCCTCGCGCGTGAGACGGAAGACGAAGTCGTCCTCGCCTTCGCCGCTGTCGCTGGCGTCGCCGCTGCCAGAGCCGCCGCCGCCCTGGCCCTCGGGACGCGCGATGCGGTCGCCCTTCAGATACTCCTGGTTGCCCGGGTGCACGTACTCGCGGTCGCCGCCGCGGGCGTGGCCGAACACGGGTTCGGAAACATCGTGGCGCGGCAGGGTCACGTCTTCGCCTTGCTCCAGCTCGCGGATGTTGCGCCCGCTGACCGCGCGCCGCACCGCCTCCTGGATCTGCCCCTTGTAGCGCCGAAGGAAGCGCTCGCGGTTGCCGATGGACTTGTTCTTGCCCGAAAGCCGACGATCGATGATCTGCTGCAGGATGGCCACGATGTTTTCAAAGCTCCTTGCAAAACCGTGGGCGGCCGTCCGGTGGGGCGGGCGCGCCCGTTGCTTCCGCTATGCGCTATGAGCTCTTGCGAACTCTCAGGTACCACTCGCACAGAAGCCGGACCTGCTTGGCCGTGTAGCCCTTCTCGACCATGCGGGTCACGAAGTCTTCGTGCTTCTTCTGCTCGTCGGCGCTGCTCTTGGTGTTGAAGCTGATCACCGGCAGCAGCTCTTCGGTGTTGGAGAACATCTTCTTCTCGATCACCGAGCGCAGCTTCTCGTAGCTGGTCCACGCCGGATTGCGGCCGTTGTTGCCGGCCCGCGCGCGCAGCACGAAGTTGACGATCTCGTTGCGGAAGTCCTTCGGGTTGCCGATGCCGGCGGGCCGCTCGATCTTCTCCAGTTCGGCGTTGAGCGCCGCGCGGTCGAAGACCTCGCCGGTGTCGACATCGCGGAACTCCTGGTCCTGGATCCAGTAGTCGGCGTAGGTCACGTAGCGGTCGAAGATGTTCTGGCCGTACTCGCTGTAGCTTTCCAGGTACGCGGTCTGGATCTCCTTGCCGATGAACTCGGCATAGCGCGGCGCCAGCAGCTCCTTGATGTAGCTGATGTACTTCTGCTCGGTCTCCGGCGGAAACTGCTCGCGCTCGATCTGCTGTTCGAGCACATACATCAGGTGCACCGGGTTGGCGGCCACCTCGGAGCTGTCGAAGTTGAACACCTTCGAGATGATCTTGAAGGCGAAGCGCGTCGAGACGCCGCTCATGCCTTCGTCGACGCCCGCGTAGTCGCGGTACTCCTGGATCGACTTGGCCTTGGGGTCGGTGTCCTTCAGGTTCTCGCCGTCGTACACCTGCATCTTGCTGAAGGTGCTGGAGTTCTCGGGTTCCTTCAGGCGCGTGAGCACCGACAGCTGCGCCATCATGCGCAAGGTGCCGGGGGCGCAGGGTGCCTTGGCCAGCGAGGAGTTGCGCACCAGCTTCTCGTAGATCTTGATTTCTTCGGAGGCGCGCAGGCAGTACGGCACCTTGACGATGTAGATCCGGTCGAGGAAAGCCTCGTTGTTCTTGTTGTTGCGGAAGGCCTTCCACTCGCTCTCGTTGCTGTGCGCCAGCACGATGCCGTCGAAGGGGATGGCGCCGAAGCCTTCGGTGCCCTTGAAGTTGCTCTCCTGCGTGGCCGTGAGCAGCGGGTGCAGCACCTTGATGGGCGCCTTGAACATTTCCACGAACTCGAGCAGGCCCTGGTTCGCGAGGCACAGGCCGCCGGAGTAGGCGTAGGCGTCCGGGTCGTCCTGGGCGTAGGTTTCCAGCTTGCGGATGTCGACCTTGCCGACGAGAGACGAGATGTCCTGGTTGTTCTCGTCGCCCGGCTCGGTCTTGGCCACCGCGATCTGGCGCAGCACCGAGGGGTAGCGCTTGACCACCTTGAACTGGCGGATGTCGCCGCCGTACTCCTCGAGCCGCTTCACGGCCCAGGGTGACAGGATGCGGTTCAGGTAGCGGGTGGGGATGCCGTACTCTTTCTCGAGGATCTCGCCGTCCTCGACGGTGTCGAACAGCCCCAGGGGCGATTCGTTCACCGGGGAGCCCTGGATCGCGTAGAAGGGCACGCGCTCCATGAGCTGCTTCAGGCGCTCGGCGATCGAGCTCTTGCCGCCACCGACGGGCCCCAGCAGGTAAAGGATTTGCTTCTTTTCTTCCAGTCCCTGCGCGGCGTGGCGGAAATAGGACACCACCTGCTCGATGGCATCTTCCATGCCATAGAACTCCTTGAACGCCGGATAGATCTTGATGACTTTGTTCGCGAAGATGCGCGAAAGTCGCGGGTCATTGCGGGTATCTACCAGTTCCGGCTCGCCAATGGCCTGCAGCATTCGTTCGGAGGCCGTCGCATATGCGGTGGGATCGCGTTTGCAGATATCCAGATATTCCTGCAGCGAGAGAACTTCCTCGCGGGTGCGTTCGTAGCGGGCTGCAAAGTTGCTGATCACGTCCATGGTCGCGCCTCCTTCAGGTCGGCAGGGCTTTTGGCCCCGATGCCTACAGCCAGAGACTGCGTCGCCCTCCTGGAAGAGGGCCCCGCCCATGGCCGTATGCCGTGGAAAACTCCCTTACACACAATCTACACAATCGGTTCAATCAGCATAAAGCAAAGAATGAACCCGGCAAATGTTTTATTTATTCTGAACCCCTCTGGCGAGTAAAGTTCCTCGAAAAATGAAGAACTGATTTGGCTGTTTCTGTTAAATTGAAAAGCTCGCGCTCGCGTAATTGTCCCCGGATGAAATGACTATGCCGAATGGCTATCGTCCTCATTGAAATTCTGTGGCGAACAAGTTTCCTAATTGAACCCGGGTTCAATAAAGCGGATGCCTTTCAGCAATAACGCACGACCTGTCGTTTGGTTTATTGCATATCCAAAAAAACATTAAAGCAATCCCCGCGCCACTTCCGTGGCGAGTGGCCGGCGCATGCCAACGTGGGAAGACAACGCGGGCGCCGGTCGGTGGCGTTCCGCAACGGTGCGGGGCGCACCGTTCGCGTGCCGGGCGCGCCGCCGAGGGGCGGCAGCGGCCAGAAGAGGGCACGCATCGGGCCGACAGGGCGTCGGCCCGGCGCTGACGAAGGCCGTCAGCGCATCGACATCAGCTGAAGCAAAGCGTCAGCTGAAGAACTCCTTGGCCTTGTCGAACCAGCCCTTGTCGGTCGGGCTGTGTTTCTCGCCACCCTTCTTGAGCGATTCGTCGAGTTCCTTGAGCAGCTTGCGCTGGTGCTCGGTGAGCTTCACGGGCGTTTCCACGCGCACGTGGCAGTACAGGTCGCCCGGGTAGCTCGAACGCACGCCCTTGATGCCCTTGCCGCGCAGGCGGAACTGCTTGCCGCTCTGGGTGCCGTCGGGGATGTCGATGGCGGCCGCGCCCTTGAGCGTCGGCACGTTGATCTCGCCGCCGAGTGCTGCCGTGGTGATGCTCACGGGCACCACGCAGTGCAGGTCGTCGCCGTCGCGCTCGAACAGGTCGTGCTTCTTGAGGCGGATCTCGATGTACAGGTCGCCGGGCGGCCCGCCGTTGGTGCCGGGTTCGCCGTTGCCGGTGCTGCGGATGCGCATGCCGTCGTCGATGCCGGCCGGAATCTTGACCTCGAGGGTCTTGTTGTTCTTGATCTTGCCCTGGCCGTGGCACACGGTGCACGGGTCGGGAACGATCTTGCCGCTGCCGTGGCAGGTCGGGCAGGTCTGCTGCACGCTGAAGAAGCCCTGGCGCATCTGCACGGCGCCGGCGCCGTGGCAGGTGGTGCAGGTGATGGGCTTGGTGCCGGGCTTGGCGCCGGAGCCCTTGCAGGTGCCGCAGTCGTCCCAGCTCGGGATGCGTATCTGGGCGTCCTTGCCTTCGGCGGCTTCCTCGAGCGTGACTTCCATCGCATAGCTGAGGTCGCTGCCGCGGAACACCTGGCGCCCGCTGCTGGTGCGGCCACGGCCACCACCGCCGAACACGTCGCCGAAGATGTCGCCGAAGGCTTCCGCGAAGCCGCCGAAGCCTTCCGCGCCCGGACCGCCGCGCATGTTGGGGTCGACGCCCGCATGGCCGTACTGGTCGTAGGCTGCGCGCTTCTGGCCGTCCGACAGCATCTCGTAGGCCTCCTTCACCTCCTTGAACTTGGCCTCGGCGTCCTTCGCGGTGTCGCCGTGGTTGCGGTCGGGGTGGTGCTTCATCGCGAGCTTGCGATAAGCCTTCTTGATTTCATCCTCGCTCGCGTTCTTGGGAACGCCGAGGGTTTCGTAGTAGTCGCGTTTGGTGGCCATGGATGCAGATTCGGTCAGGCGGCGGGAACTCGGGGAACTGGAAGCGAGAAAGGCTGGAGCACCTGTTCAGGTGTTCCAGCCTTGCATGAAGGGCAGGGGATCAGCCCTTCTTCACTTCCTTGACTTCGGCGTCGACCACGTTGTCGTCAGCCTGGGCATGCGCAGCAGCTTCCGCGCCTGCCGGGCCGCTGGCTGCCGAGGCGCTGGCCGCGGCGGCCTGCGATTCGGCATACATCTTCTCGCCGAGCTTCTGGCTTGCGGTCATGAGCGTGTTGGTCTTTTCCTCGATCGCGGCCTTGTCTTCACCCTTGAGGGTTTCTTCCAGGTCCTTGATCGCGGCTTCGATCGCGTCCTTCTCGGCGGCTTCGAGGCTGGCCCCGTGCTCGCCGAGCGACTTCTTCACGCTGTGCACCATGGCTTCGCCCTGGTTGCGTGCCTGAACGAGTTCGAGCTTCTTCTTGTCGTCTTCGGCGTTGAGCTCGGCGTCCTTCACCATCTTCTGGATCTCGTCCTCGGAGAGGCCCGAGTTCGCCTTGATGGTGATCTTGTTTTCCTTGCCGGTGCCCTTGTCCTTCGCGCCGACGTGCAGGATGCCGTTGGCGTCGATGTCGAAGCTCACCTCGATCTGCGGCGTGCCGCGCGATGCCGGCGGAATGCCCTCGAGGTTGAACTCGCCGAGCGCCTTGTTGCCCGAGGCGATTTCACGCTCGCCCTGGAACACCTTGATCGTCACGGCCGGCTGGTTGTCTTCGGCGGTCGAGAAGGTCTGCGCGAACTTCGTCGGGATCGTGGTGTTCTTCGTGATCATCTTGGTCATCACGCCACCCATGGTCTCGATGCCCAGCGACAGCGGGGTCACGTCGAGCAGCAGCACGTCCTTGCGGTCGCCCGAGAGCACCTGGCCCTGGATGGCGGCGCCGACAGCCACGGCTTCGTCGGGGTTCACGTCCTTGCGCGGCTCCTTGCCGAAGAAGGCCTTCACCTTTTCCTGCACCTTGGGCATGCGGGTCATGCCGCCGACCAGGATCACGTCGTTGATGTCGCTCACGCTGATGCCGGCGTCCTTGATGGCCAGGCGGCAAGGCGCGATGGTGCGCTCGACCAGCTCGTCGACCAGGCTTTCCAGCTTGGCGCGGGTGAGCTTGATGTTCAGGTGCTTCGGACCCGAGGCATCGGCCGTGATGTAGGGCAGGTTGATGTCGGTCTGCGCGCTGTTCGACAGCTCGATCTTGGCCTTTTCTGCGGCTTCCTTCAGGCGCTGCAGGGCGAGCACGTCCTTGCTCAGGTCGACGCCCTGTTCCTTCTTGAACTCGGCAATGATGTAGTCGATGACGCGCTGGTCGAAGTCTTCGCCGCCCAGGAAGGTGTCGCCGTTGGTCGACAGCACTTCGAACTGCTTCTCGCCGTCGACGTCCGCGATTTCGATGATCGACACGTCGAAGGTGCCGCCGCCCAGGTCATACACGGCGATCTTGCGGTCGGCCTTGTCCTGCTTGTCCAGGCCGAAGGCCAGGGCTGCAGCGGTGGGTTCGTTGATGATGCGCTTGACGTCCAGGCCCGCGATGCGGCCGGCGTCTTTCGTTGCCTGGCGCTGTGCATCGTTGAAGTAGGCCGGCACCGTGATCACGGCTTCGGTGATGGTTTCGCCGAGGTAGTCTTCGGCGGTCTTCTTCATCTTGCGCAGGATGTCGGCGCTGACCTGCTGCGGGGCCATCTTCTTGCCGCGCACTTCCACCCATGCGTCGCCGTTGTCGGCCTTGGCGATGGTGTAGGGCATCAGGTCGATGTCCTTCTGGACTTCCTTTTCCTCGAACTTGCGACCGATCAGGCGCTTGATCGCGTACAGCGTGTTCTTGGGGTTGGTGACGGCCTGGCGCTTGGCCGAGGCTCCGACCAGGACTTCACCGTCCTCCTGGTACGCGACGATCGACGGCGTGGTGCGCGCACCTTCCGAGTTCTCGATCACACGCGTGGTGTTGCCTTCCATGATCGACACGCACGAGTTGGTGGTGCCGAGGTCGATGCCGATGATCTTTGCCATGTTCTTACTCCTGAAATTCGGAAAAAATGTTGTTATGAACTTGTGGATAACCCGGCGTGATTCAAGGGACGACGCGGGGATTTCCTGTGGGAATCTTGTGGGTGCCTGAGGCTCGCCGGCTTACTTGGGCGCGGCGACGGTGACCAGTGCCGGGCGCAGCACGCGCTCGTTGATCGTGTAGCCCTTCTGCAGCACGCTCACCACGGTGTTGGCGTCCTGGTCGGCAGGCACCATCGAGATGGCCTGGTGCAGGTGCGGGTCGAACTTCTCGCCGGCGGCGGGGGCCACTTCGATCACCTTGTTGCGTTCGAGCGCGCTCTTGAGTTGGCGCAGCGTGGCTTCGGCGCCTTCGCGGATCTGTTCGGGCGTGGCGTCCTTGACGGCCAGGCCGGCTTCGAGGCTGTCGGTCACCGGCAGCAGGCTCTCGGCAAAGGCTTCGACCGCGAACTTGCGGGCCTTGGTGATTTCTTCGTCGGCGCGGCGGCGGGCGTTCTGCACGTCGGCCTGGGCGCGCAGGTACTGGTCGGCCAGTTCGGCGTTCTTGGTCTGAAGGGCAGCCAGCTCGCCTTGTGCCACGGCCAGCGCGTCGAGCGCTTCGGCTTCGTTGGCGGCTTGCGCGGCCTCCAGTTCTTCGGGACTGGGCTCGCCTTGCAGCATTTGAGAATTCTGTGCGGATTGTTGCGGGTCAGACATTTTTCAAAGAACCGGCGTGCGCCGGAAAACAAACACAGCCAGCCACTTGGGGCTGCTCTAGGGCTTTTCAAGCGTAAAAATGCGGCCAAAAGGGCCGCAATACGGGTCGCGAAGTGGTTTTGGCGAGAGACACCGAGGAACCGGCTTCGCCGGGCCTCAGGTGTCGCCCCCGGTAGGGGGTAGGCGCAGCGGACACGAAGTGCCGCGCAGCCTGGGGGCGAGCCTCAGTGCGCGTCGAGGAGCTCGACGTCGAACTTCAGGGTGGCGTTCGGGGGAATCACGCCGCCGGCGCCGCGGGCACCGTAGCCCAGCGAGGCGGGGATGATCAGCGTGCGCTTGCCGCCGATCTTCATGCCGGCAACGCCTTCGTCCCAGCCCTTGATGACCTGGCCGGCGCCCAGCGAGAACGCGAATGGGTCGTTGCGGTCGCGGCTGGAGTCGAACTTGGCGCCTTGCACGCCGTCGTTGTAGAGCCAACCGGTGTAGTGCACATGCACGTGGTGGCCGGCCTTGGCTTCGGCGCCGTTGCCGACTTCGGTGTCTTCGTATTGCAGGCCGGAGGGGGTGGTGGGCATGGGAAACGCTCCTTGCGTCGATGAAATGGGAGAGGAATCGGAGGCGCGGAGTTTACCGAGGCCCGGACGGGCCCCGCCTCAGCCCTGGTTGTCGGTGCCGGTGGGGGCGGGCGGAGGAGGCGATGGGTCAGGCGCGGAAGGCGCCGGTGTTGCGGGCGACGGCGAGGCCGTTTCTGCAGGCGCTGCCGGGGTCGCGGCAGCCACCGGCCCCGCGGCCTTCTTGCTCTGCCCCAGCTGCCATTTGGCGGCGAAGGCCTGCAGGTCGGACAGGCGCTTGAGCAGGTCCTGTCCGCTCAGCGTGAGGCAGTAGCCGTCGCTGCCGTGGCTCACGACGCCGGCTTCGCGCAGTTCCTTGATGCGGGTGTTGAGGGTGTTGGGAGTGATGCCGCCGACGCTGTCCTGCAGCAGGCGGAAGGTCTGGGCGTGGCCGTCGCGCAGGGCCCACAGCACACGCAGCGCATAGCGGGCTTCGAGCAGGGCGAGCAACTGGCTGATGGCTGCGTTTTCCTTGGTACTCATCGACATCATCTCCTCGAAGCTGGGCGGACCGTCGGCTGGGGGCAGGCCGGGGCGGCGCACTCTTGTTTGTGATTGGTCAGGGACCGTCTTGCTGGCCGACGACTGTAGCGCAAAGGATCAGGATGCTACTAGTTTTATAGCTTTACAGGCATGCAACATGCGGGTTTCGAGACAAAGCTTCACAAATCAGGCGTAGTTGGCCATGGCTTCGCCCAGGCGGATCGCGCGGGTGGGCGACCAGTCCGGGTTGAAGGTCAGCGCGGGCGCCGGGAACAGCATGACGACGGTGGAGCCGAGCAAGAACCGGCCCATCTCGTCGCCCTTCTTGATGTCGATCTGCTGGTCGTTGTAGTGCCACTCGCGCAGTTCGCCCACGCGCGGCGGGTTGACCACGCCGTGCCACACAGTGGCCATGCTGCCGACGATGGTGGCGCCCACCAGCACGAGCACGAAGGGGCCGTTGGCCGATTCGAAGACGCACACGACGCGTTCGTTGCGTGCGAACAGGCCGGGCACGCCGCGCGCGGTGGTCGGGTTGACCGAGAACAGGTCGCCGGGCACGTGGATCATGCGCACCAGCCGCCCGTCGCAGGGCATGTGGATGCGGTGGTAGTCCTTGGGGCTCAGGTACAGCGTGGCGAAGCTGCCGTGCGCGAACCTGGCGGCCAGCGCCGCATCACCGCCGACCAGCGCGGTGGTCGTGTAGTTGTGGCCCTTGGCCTGGAAGATCTGATCGCCCTCGATGGCACCGAACTGGCTGATGGCGCCGTCGACGGGGCAGATCAGGTCGGCCTGTGCGATCGGCCGCGCGCCGGGCTTGAGGGCGCGCGTGAAGAACTGGTTGAAGCTCTTGTAGTGATGGATGTCGGACTCGAGCGCCTCGCCCATGTCGACGTTGTACTTGGCAACGAAGCGGCGAATGATCCAGGTGGTGACCGCGCCTCGTTCCTTGCCTGCGACCCAGCCGGCGAAATTGGTCAGGGCCTGCTTGGGGAACAGGTATTGGGGCAGAACTGCGGAGCGATCGGACACGTTGTGGAAGGCCTGGAATGCGAAATCGGACGGGCATTCTATAAAGCGCTTCTCTGGGGGGACGTAGGAAGCTTCCCTTGGTTTGGTGAGCGTCCTTTGTCTTTTGGGGCACCGCCCGGCAGGCGGTTGTCGGGGTGTAAGTGCAGTCGAATTCGGGGTTCAGTCCGCCTTGATGCCCGCTGCCTTGATCACCTGCGCCCACTTCTCCACTTCCGCCTTCTGGAATGCGGCGATCTGTGCGGTCGTCAGGTCGGCGGGCTCCATGCCGAAGCCCTTGAGCTTGTCCTGCATCTCGGGTGTCGCGAGGATCTTGCGGATCTCGGTGTGCAGCCGGTCGACCACGGGGGCCGGCACGCCGGCGGGCACGAAGATCGCCTGCCACGACACCACTTCGAAGTCCTGCAGGCCGGGCACGCCCGATTCGGCGACGGTGGGCACGTCGGGCATCGAGGCCAGGCGCTTGGCCGACGTGACCGCGATCGCGCGCAGCTTGCCGCTCTGGATGTGCGGGCCCGCCACCACGGTGGTGTCGAACATCATGTCGACCTGTCCGCCGATCACGTCCTGGATCGCCGGGCCGCTGCCCTTGTACGGAATGTGCGTGAACTTCACGCCCGACTTGTAGCCCAGCAGCTCCAGCGCCAGGTGCTGCGAAGTGCCCGTGCCTGCCGAGGCCGACGAGAGCCCGCCCGCTTTCGCCTTGCTGGCCGCGATCACGTCCTTCAGCGTCTTGTAGGGGCTGGCCTGGTTCACCACCAGCACCACGGGATTGGTGCCGATCAGCGTCACGGGCGCGAACGATTTCTGCGGGTCGTAAGCCAGCTTCGGATACAGGCTCACGTTGATCGCATGCGAGCTGATGGTGCCGCCCACCAGCGTGAAGCCGTCCGGCGCGGCGCGCGCGCCGATCTCGGAGCCCACGCTGCCGCCGGCGCCGCCCTTGTTGTCGATGATCACGCTCGTGCCCAGCACGGTGCCGAGCTTCTGGCCGATGAGGCGGCCCAGCACGTCGGTGGTACCGCCCGCGGGAAAGGGCACGAGGTAGGTGATGGCCTTGCCCGTGGGCCAGGTGTTGCCGCCCTGCGCGAAGGCGGGGAGGGCCGTGGCGAGCGAGGCGGCGAGGGCGGTGTGGATCAGTGTGCGGCGTTGCATGGCTGTGCTTCCTTGTCTCGTGCTCATGGCTTGATGTTCAGCTTGGTGATCAAGGCCTTGAAGTACGCGTTGTCCTTGGCCAGCGTGTCCTTGAACGCGGCGCCGTCGGTGTAGACGTAGCCGAGGTTCTGCTTGTCCATCACCTCGTGCATCAGCGGCTCGGCGGCGGTCTTGGCGGTGATCTCGCGCAGCTTGGCCATCACTTCGGGCGGCGTGTTTTTCGGCGCGCCGAGGCCGCGCCATGTGCCGATCGACAGGTCGATGCCGCGCTCCTTCGCGGTCGGGATCTTCTCGAAGCCCTTCACGCGCTTGTCGGCCATCACCATCAGCACCTTGAGCTTGCCGCCCTGCACATGTGTCGTGACTTCGGCGGGGCTCACGGCGACGGCTTCGATGTGGCCGCCCAGCAGGGCGAGCACGGCGGGCGCGGCGCCCTGGAAGGGGATGTGGCCGAACTTCGTGCCGGTCTTGTCTTCGAGCGCGGCGGCGGCCAGGTGCCAGATCGAGCCGTTGCCCGAGTTGCCCACGCGGATGCTCTCGGGCGACTTCTTCGCGGCGGCCAGGAGTTCTTCAATGGTGTTCCACGGCGCATCGGCCTTCACGGTGATCGCGGCCGGGTCGGCGTTGAGCTGCGCGATGGGCTGGAAGTCGTCGTAGTTGAACTTCGCCAGGCCCAGGTGCGGCAGCGTCAGCAGCTCCACGGTGAGCACCGCTAGCTTGTAGCCGTCGGGCTTCGAATTGATCACCTCGCTCCAGCCGATCGCGCCGCCGGCGCCGGGGCGGTTGACGATCACGATGCTCTGCGAGATGTGCTTGCGGCTCGCCTCGGAGAACGCGCGCGCCAGGCCGTCGGTGCCGCCGCCCGGCTGGTAGGGCACCAGCAGCTCGATGGTGCGATTGGGGAAGTCGCTGGCTTGCGCCGCAGCGGGCGCGGCCAGGCCGAACGAAAGGGTGGCGGTGGCCGAGAGGGCGGCAATGCCGCGGACGAACTGGCTTCTCTTCATGATGTCTCTGTCTCCGTTGTTGATCTGATCGTCTGTGGGCGAATGGAAGCTCAGGGCATGTACTGCCCGCCGTTCACCTCGAGCACCTGCCCCGTCACGTAGCCCGAGAGCTGCTCGGACGCGAGGTACAGGAAGGCGCCCACGCATTCGTCGGCCGTGCCCAGGCGTCCCATCGGGATGCCGGTCTTGAAGGTCTCGAGCATCGCGGGCGTCGAGAAGCGGTCTTGGAAGGGCGTCTGGATCACGCCCGGCGCGACCGCGTTCACGCGGATGCGGTCGCCCACGAGTTCTCTCGCGAGGCCGTGCGTCGCGGTGCTCACGAAGCCCTTGGCGCCCGCGTACAGGTAGGCGCCGGGCCCGCCGCCGGTGCGCGCGGCCACCGAGGTCACGTTGATGATGGTGCCGTTGCCTTGCTTGCGCATCAGCGGCACGGTCTCGCGGCAGAAGGCCAGCACCGAGCGCGCGTTGATGTGCATCACCTCGTCGAACAGCGCATCGTCGAACTCGGCGATGGGCATGCGCTTGACCAGGCTGCCGGCGTTGTTCACCAGCACGTCGATGCGACTGAGCTGTGACGTCGTTTCTTGCACGCAGGCGCGGATCGCGGCGGTGTCGCGCACGTCGGCCTGCAGCGCGAAGGCCGTGCCGCCGGCCGCGCGGATGGTGTCGACCACGCGGTTCGCCGCATCGGCCGAGCTGTTGTAGTGCACCGCCACGCGCATGCCGCGCGCGGCAAAGGCGATGGCCACCGCCGCGCCGATGCCGGTGCTGGCACCGGTGACGAGGGCGGTCTTGTCCTTGAGGTCTTCCATGGCTGTGCTCCGTGTGGGTGAGTCGATCAGGTGACCGGCGCCGGGTTGAACAACACCAGCGCGTTGTGCAGCTTCCAGTGCTCGGCCCAGGTCTTCTTGCGGCCGCTGGCCACGTCGAGCATCAGGCGGAACATTTCCCAGCCGATGTCCTCGATGCTGGCTTCGCCGTCGGCGATGCGGCCGGCATTCACGTCCATCAGGTCGTGCCAGCGGCGCGCGAGGTCGCTGCGCGTGGCGACCTTGATGACCGGCACTTCGGCCAGCCCGTAGGGCGTGCCGCGGCCGGTGGTGAACACGTGCAGGTTCATGCCGGCCGCAAGCTGCAGCGTGCCGCAGATGAAGTCGCTGGCCGGTGTGGCGGCGTAGATCAGGCCCTTGTGCGCCACTTTCTCGCCGGGCGCAAGCACGCCCGTGATCGGCGCGGAGCCCGACTTGACGATCGAGCCCATGGCCTTCTCGACGATGTTCGACAGGCCGCCTTTCTTGTTGCCGGGCGTGGTGTTGGCGCTGCGGTCGACGCGGCCCTTGTGCAGATAGGCGTCGTACCAGGCCATCTCGCGGATCATCGCGTCGGCCACCTCGGGCGAGGCCGCGCGCGAGGTGAGCTGGTCGATGCCGTCGCGCACCTCGGTGACTTCCGAGAACATCACGGTGGCACCCGCGCGCACCAGCAGGTCGGTGCAGAAGCCCACGGCCGGGTTGGCGGTGACGCCCGAGAAGGCGTCACTGCCGCCGCACTGCACACCCACGACGAGTTCGCTCGCGGGCACGGTCTCTCGGCGGCGCTTGTTGAGTCGCGCGAGGTGCGCGTCGGCCTGTCGCATCACCGAATCGATCATCGACATGAAGCCGACGTGCGCGTCGTCCTGCAGGCAGACCACGTCGAGGTCGTCAGCGGGCGTGCCGCGCTCATCGGCGATGGGAATGGTGCCGGGCGGCAGCAAGCGCTCGGGTTGCAGCTTCTCGCAGCCCAGGCTCACCACCATCACCTCGCCGCCGAAGTTCGGGTTGAGGCTGATGTTGCGCAGCGTGCGGATCGGCACGATGGCGTCGGGCGCGTCGATGGCGACGCCGCAGCCGTACGTGTGCTCCAGCGCCACCACGTCGTCGACGTTCGGGTACTTCGGCAACAGCTCGGCCTTGATGCGCTGCACGGCGAATTCGGTCACGCCGGCCACGCACTGCACGGTCTGCGTGATCGCGAGGATGTTGCGCGTGCCCACCGAGCCGTCGGCGTTGCGGTAGCCCTCGAAGGTGTAGCCCTCCAGCGGCGGCAGGGCGGGGGCCTTCACTGTGGCAATGGGCAGGCCGTCGAGTTCGGGCGCGACCGGCATGCGCATCACGCGCTCGTGCACCCAGCTGCCGCGCGGCAGCGCCTTGAGCGCATAGCCGATCACCACGTTGTAGCGCACGATGGCCGCGCCCTCGGCCAGGTCGGTCAGCGCGACCTTGTGGCCCTGGGGCACGGTGTCGACCAGCACGAGGCCGTCGGCGAAGGCCGTGCCGGCCTTGAGGCCGCCGTCGTTCGCGACGATGGCGACGTTGTCGGCCGCGTGGATGCGGATATACAGGGGCGGTCGGGTGTTCGTGTCGGCCATCGCGGGGCTCTTTCTTCTGTCTTTACTTGACCACCATGAACAGGCTCGGCAGCCAGGTGGAAAACGCCGGCACGAAGGTGACCACCCCGAGCGCGAAGATCAGCGCGCCGTAGAACGGCCAGATCGTGCGCATCACCGTGCCCACCGACACCCCGCCGATGGCGCAGCCGACGAACTGGGTGGTGCCCACCGGCGGCGTGTTCAGGCCGAGCGCGCAGTTGATGAGCATCACCACGCCGAACTGCACCGAGGTCATGCCGTACTGTTGCGCGATCGGCAGGAAGATCGGCGTGCACAGCAGGATCGTCGCGGCCATGTCCAGGAAGGTGCCCAGCACGAACAGGATGATGTTGATGAGCAGGAAGATCATCCACGGCGTGGTCGTGATCTGCGACAGCATCTGGCCCGTGAGTTCGGCCACGCCGTACAGGCTGATGAGGTAGCCGAAGGTGCTGGAGATGCCGATCAGCAGCAAGATCACGCCCGTGGTGCGCACGGCCTTGGCCGCAGCCTTGATGAAGTGCTCCCACTTCAGCGTGCGGTACACGAAGATCGTCAGCGCCAGCGCATAGAGCACCGCGACCGCCGCCGACTCCGTGGCCGTGAACACGCCCGACAGGATGCCCCCGAGGATCAGCACCACGATGAACAGGCCCGGCAGCGCTGCCGCGAACGAACGCGCCACGATGTCCCAGCCCGGGAAGCTGCCGGCCGGGTAGCCGCGCTTCACGGCCACGAGGTAGGCCGCCGCGAGGTTGCTGATGGTGAGCACCGCCGCCGGCAGCAGCGCCGCGAGGATCAGCGCCGCGATCGACACCTTGCCGCCCGCTGCGAGCGAATAGATGATGAGGTTGTGGCTCGTCGGCATCAGCGCGCCGACCAGTGCCGCGTGGGTTGTCACGTTGACCGCGTAGTCGGCGTGGTAGCCCTCCTTCTTCATCATCGGGATCATCACGGCGCCCATGGCCGAGACGTCCGCCACGGGCGAGCCCGAGACGCCGCCGAACAAAGTGCAGGCCACCACGTTCGACATGCCGAGACCGCCGCGCACGTGGCCCACCAGGGCCCGCGCGAAGTTGACGATGCGGTCCGCGATGCCGCCGTAGAGCATCAGCTCGCCGGCGAAGATGAAGAACGGAATGGCCAGGAACGAGAAGATGCCCATGCCCGAGGTCATCTGCTGGAAGCCCACCGCGAGCGGCAAGCCTTCATAGAGCAGCGTGGCCAGGGCCGACAGGCCGATGGAGAAAGCCACCGGCACGCCCAGCAGCAGGAAGAGCGTGAACGAGAGGCAGAGGATGAGAAGAGGGGTCGTCATGGATCAGTCTTCCCGACGTGGGGTCGAGGGGGCGGCAATGCGGGAAACACCGCGGAACCGGCTTTGCCGGGCCGCTGGTGTTGCCCCCTGCAAGGGGGTTGGCGAAGCGACACGAAGTGCGCGCAGCTTGGGGGTGTGCATCCTTATCCCCAGGCGGGTTCGACTTCGCGGCCCTGTGCGAGCGCGATGATGTGTTCGATGGAGAACATCACGATGAGCACGCCCGACACGGCGGCGGGCACGTACTTCCATCCTTCGGAGATCCACAGCGTGGGCAGGCGGTAGTCCCATACCGACTGGGCCAGCTCGGCGCAGTTCCAGGCCATGGCCAGGCCGAACAGCAGGATGAGTGCGTGGATGAGGTATTCCATCTTCAGCCGCAGCCAGTCGGGCGCGAGCACGAGGAAGGATTCGAGCCCGATGTGGCCCGCGTCGCGCACGCCCACGGCCACGCCCAGCATGGTCACGTAGAGCACCAGCAGCAGCGCGAGGCTCTCGGCCCAGGTGGGGGTGTTGTTGAGCACGTAGCGGCCGAACACCTGCCAGCTCACGGCGCAGATCACCGCGACGAGACCGAGGATGCCCAACCACATGCAGGCACGGGCGAGCGTGCGGCAAAGTTTGGTGTACATATTTCCAGCGCGAAAAATGGAAAGGCCCCGTCTCTTCGTGAAACACCGAGGAACCGGCTTTGCCGGGCCTCAGGTGTTGCCCCCGGTAGGGGGAAGGAGAAGCGACACGAAGTGCGCGAAGCCTGGGGGCGAGCCCTGTTTACTTGGTGTCCTGCACGCGCTTCACGAGATCCTTGAGCTTCGCGTCCGTGATGAACTTGTCGTACACCGGCTTCATCGCGGCCTGGAACGGGGCCTTGTCGACGTCGATGATCTCCGCGCCGCCGGCCTTCACCGTGGCCAGCGACTTCACTTCGCGCTCCTGCCACTGCTTGCGCATGTAGGGCACCGACTCCTTGGCGGCCTGGCGGATCCAGCCTTGTTCTTCGGCGGAGAGCTTGTCCCACACGCGCTTGGAGAACAGCAGCATCTCGGGCGCCATCGAGTGCTCGGTCTTGCTGTAGTACTTGGCGACCTCGAAGGCGCGCGCGCTTTCGTAGGTGGGGTAGTTGTTTTCCGCAGCGTCGATCAGGCCGGTCTTCAGGCCGGTGTAGACCTCGCCCATGGGCATCGGCGTGGCGTTGGCGCCCATGGCCTCGAGCATCGACACCCACAGGTCGGACTGCTGTACGCGGACCTTCAGGCCCTTCATGTCGGCGAAGTTGCGCACGGGCTTCTTGGCCGTGAACATCGAGCGCGCGCCGCTGTCGTAGTAGGCCAGGCCCACGAAGCCCTGCTTCTCGCACGACTTCAAAATCTCTTCGCCGATCGGGCCGTCGAGCACCTTGTGCAGGTGTTCGACCGAGCGGAACAGGAAGGGCATGGTCGGCACCTGCGTCTCGGCGCAGATGTTGTTCATGGGGGCGATGTTCACGCGCACCATCTGCAGCGCGCCGATCTTGGTCTGCTCGATGGTGTCTTTCTCGTTGCCGAGTGCGCTGTTGTTGAAGACCTTGATGCTGTGCTTGCCGCCGGACAGTGCCTTGAGCCGTTCGCCCATGAACTTCACGGCGGTCACGGTGGGGTAGTCGTCGGGGTGGATGTCTGCCGAGCGGAACTCGGTGGCGCCGGCGGCCAGCGTGGTCAACGCGGCCGCCGCGCCGGCAGCAAGTGCGATGAGTGTCTTGTGAAGCTTCATTTGTCTCGTCCTCTGTGGTGGTTGTAGTGAAAAAGAAAGCAAAAAAAGAGGTCAGCCGCCGAAGGCCGGCTCGGGCACGCCCGTGACGCCGGGGCGCAGCGCGAACACGCCGCCGGCCAGCGGCTGGTCCGACAGGTCGACGCCGCCAGGGCGGATCGAGGTGACGAACAGCGTGTCGAGGTTCGGGCCGCCGAAGGCGCACATGGCGGGCTTCTTCACCGGCACGGCGAGCGAGCGGTCGAGCCGGCCGTCGGGTGTGAAGCGGTGCACCAGGCCGGCGTCGTTGCCGCAGATCCAGTAGCAGCCGTCGACGTCCATCGCCGCGCCGTCGGGGCGGCCGGGCAGGGGTTGCATGTCGACGAACAGGCGCTGGTTGCGAGGCGTGCCGGTGTCGGCGTCGTAGTCGAAGGCCCAGACGGCCTGCACGCTCGGGTGCGAGTCCGACAGGTACATCGTGCGGCCGTCGGGGCTGAAGGCCAGGCCGTTGGGCACGATGAGGTCGTCCAGGCGCAGCGTGGCGCTGTCGTCGCCCTGCGCGTAGCTGTACAGGCGACCGACGCGTGCGCCGGCGGCCATGTCCATCAGCATCGTGCCGACCCAGAAGCGGCCTTGCCGGTCGCAGCGGCCGTCGTTGAAGCGCATGCCCGGCGCGGCATGCGCCACCGGGGCGAGCGGCGTGGCTGCGAGCGTGCCGTCGGTGCGCGGGCGCAGCGAGAACAGGCCGCTTTCCATGCCGGCGATCCACTCGCCGGGCTGGCCGGCGCGCGGGGCGATGCACGCGATCATTTCGTCGCCGCGCCATTGCGCGGGGCCTTCGCTGGCGTGCCAGCGGTTCAGCGTGCGCGCGGGAATGTCGACCCAGTAGAGCGCTTGTTCCGCGGCGTGCCACACAGGGCTTTCGCCTGTGCCGTTGCGTGCGTCGAGGACGAGTTCGGCTTTCATGCGGTGCGGCGCATTCAGTCGCCGAACGGACCTTGTGCGGTGAAACCGCCGCCCTGGTAGATGGCGTTCGGGTCGGTGGGCGCGACCGGTGGCTGCGCTTCGACCTTGTCGCGGAACACCTCCGAGCTGTCTTGCGGCACGAAGCCCAGGTGCGCGGCGGCGGCGTTGTCCCACCAGATGTCGCGGTTGGCCGACATGCCATAGACCACCGTGTGCTTCACGCCGGGCGTGAAGAGCGACTTCTCGATCAGCGCCGTGAGGTCGCGGTAGCTGAGCCAGGTGCTCATCATGCGGCGGTTGAGCGGCTCGGGGAACGACGAGCCGATGCGGATGCTCACGGTCTCGACGCCCCAGCGGTCGAAGTAGAACTGCGCCATGTCCTCGCCGAAGGACTTCGACAGGCCGTAGTAGCCGTCGGGCCGGCGCGCGGCGTGCGCGTCGATGTGCTCGCTCTGCTTGTAGAAGCCGATCACGTGGTTCGAACTCGCGAACACCACGCGCTTCACGCCGTGGCGGCGCGCCGCCTCGTACAGGTTGAAGACGCCCTTGATGTTGGCTTCGAGCACTTCTTCGAAAGGGCGCTCGACCGACACGCCGCCGAAATGGGCGATGGCGTCGCAACCGGCCACCAGGGCATCGACCGCGGCCTTGTCGGACAGGTCGCAGGGCACGATTTCTTCGTGCGCGCCCGTGGCCGGCGCGATGTCGGCAATGTCGGACAGGCGGATGACGTTCGCAAAAGGCGCGAGCCGCTCGCGCAGCACGCGGCCGAGTCCGCCGGCGGCGCCGGTCAGCAGCAAGCGGCCGAGCTTGGGGGAGGGGGCTTCAGGCGTCGACATGTCTTCGGGATGTGTGATGGAAGGCGAGGTGCGACGACGACTTGGTCACCATTTTTTAGGTGATAAGTTATCTGTTGTCGTACAACTATGACGGGATTATGATCTTCGGCATGGCCCTGACGACTGCGGGTAATCCCGAGGTTCAAAAAACGACCGCCGACAACCCGGCGGGAAGCGCCGCCTTTGTCGGGCGGCCGCGCCAGCGCGCGCGCGGCTTGGCACATGGGCTGGTGGAAGACTTGGGCGAGAAGATTCGCAGCCAGTCGCTGCGCCCCGGCGACAAGCTGCCGACCGAGTCGGCCATCATGCAGGCCTATGGCGTGAGCCGCACGGTGGTGCGCGAGGCGCTGTCGAAGCTGCAGGCGGGCGGGCTGGTCGAGACGTTGCACGGCGTGGGCACCTTCGTGCTGCAGCCGCGTCCCGGTGGGGTGGGCGGGGTGTTCCGCCTCGATCCCGGCGAGATCGCGACCTCGGTCGACGTGCTGGCCGTGCTCGAGCTGCGCATCAGCCTGGAAACCGAATCGGCCGGCCTGGCCGCGAGCCGCCGCACTGACGAGCAGCTGGTCGCCATGCGCCAGGCGCTCGACGAGTTCGAGAACAACGTCAAGGTGGGCGGCGACACCGTGGGGCCGGACTTCCGCTTTCACCTGGAGATCGCGCAGTCGACCGGCAACCCCTATTTCGCCGACATCATGCGGCACCTGGGCACGACGATCATTCCGCGCACGCGCATCAGCGCGATCCGCGTGCAGGACGGTGGCTACCTCAGCCGCGTGAACCGCGAGCACGAGGAAATCTATGCGGCCATTGCGCGTCGCGACCCTGAGTCGGCCCGCGCCGCGATGCGCATCCACCTGACCAACAGCCGCGAGCGGTTGCGCATGGCGCAGGAAGCAGCGCAACAGCAAAAAGCCAAGACGGAGGCGACCGGCAACGGCGCCGCCTCGTCCGACAACACCCCTTCGCGTTGAGTTCGCGCTGAGCTTCCGTTGAGTTCGGGCTGACTTTTCAGTCCTCCGATCTGGACAAGCTGATTTTCTAGTTGTACGATGACTGATAACATGCGGCGCCGTTGCAGCGACGCATGCCCGAATCGAACTTCAGGAGACAGCCCCCATGACCGTCAACCGACGCGGCGCGCTCGGCGCCGCCCTCGCCACCACACTGGCTGCCAGCCTGCCCTTGCACGCTTTCGCGCAAGGGGCGGGCAACACCTGGCCTTCCAAGCCCATCCGTCTCATCGTGCCGTACCCGCCGGGTGGCTCGTCGGACATCATTGCCCGCGCCATCGGCCAACCGCTGTCGGAGGCGCTGGGCCAGCCCGTGGTCATCGAGAACCGCGCGGGCGCCAACGGCAACCTCGGCGCCGACATGCTCGCCAAGGCGCCGGGCGACGGTCACACGCTCATGCTGTGCGACCTCGGCGCGCTGGCCATCAGTCCGTCGCTGTACCCCAAGCTGCCGTTCGATCCGTCGAAGGACCTGCGCAGCGTGGCCATGCTGGCCTACTCGCCGCACCTGCTGGTGGTGCACCCCTCGGTGCAGGCCAACACGCTGAAGGAGCTGGTCGAGCTGTCGAAGAAGAGCGACCTCAACTTCGCCGTCACCGCCAGCGGCAGCACCGCGCACCTGGCCGGTGTCGAGCTGCAGCGCAAGAGTGGCGCCAAGTGGGAATACGTGCCCTACAAGGGCGGCGTGCAGGCGGTGCTCGACACCGTCGCCGGCCAGACGCAGGTGCTGATGAACGGCATGCTGGCCACCTACCCGCATGTGCAGAGCGGCAAGCTCAAGCTCATCGCGGTGTCCAAGTCGACACGCATGCCGCTGATCGGCAACGTGCCGACCATCGCGGAGCAGGGCGTTCCCGGCTACGAGTCGGGCACATGGCAGGGCGTGGTCGCGGCGCGCGGCACCCCTGACGCGGTGATCGCCCGGCTCAACAAGGAACTGGTCCGCATCATCCGCACGCCCGACATCCGGGCGCGCCTTGCGGGGCAGGGCGCCGAGGTCGTGACCATGACCGCGCCCGAGCAGGACCAGTTCTTCGCCAAGGAACGCGCGCGCTGGGCCCAGGTCGTCCAGCAGGCCAACCTGAAGCTCGACTGAGCGGCCCCTTCTTCTTCTCTTTTTCTCATTTCTCTTTTTTCACTGGACCTCTCCGATGAACCCGCAAGAACTCAAGACCATCATGGGCTCCGGCCTGCTCTCGTTCCCGTTGACCGACTTCGACAGCAACGGCGACTTCAACAAGAAGGGCTACATCGAGCGCCTCGAATGGCTGGCGCCCTACGGCGCGAGCGCGCTGTTCGCCGCGGGCGGCACGGGCGAGTTCTTCTCGCTGACGGGTGACGAGTACCCCGAGATCATCCAGACCGCCGTCGACACCTGCCGCGGCAAGGTGCCGATCATTGCGGGCGCCGGCGGTCCCACGCGTTTCGCCATCCAATGCGCGCAGGCGGCGGAGAAGGCCGGCGCGCACGGCATCCTGCTGTTGCCGCACTACCTGACCGAAGCCGGCCAGGAAGGCCTGGCCGCGCACGTCGAGGCCGTGTGCAAGAGCGTGAAGTTCGGCGTCATCGTCTACAACCGCGCCAGCAGCCGCCTCAAGCCCGACACGCTGGCCCGCCTGGCCGAACGCAACCCGAACCTCGTCGGCTTCAAGGACGGCGTGGGCGACATCGAGGCGATGGTCGCCATCTACCAGAAGATGGGCGATCGCTTCGCCTACCTGGGCGGCCTGCCGACGGCCGAGGTCTATGCCGCGGCCTACAAGGCGATGGGCACGCCCGTGTACTCGTCGGCGGTCTTCAACTTCATCCCGAAGACGGCGATGGACTTCTATCACGCGGTCGCCAACGACGACATGGCCACGCAGCACCGTCTGCTGAAGAACTTCTTCATGCCGTACCTCGAGCTGCGCAACCGCGTGCCCGGCTACGCCGTGAGCATCGTGAAGGCCGGCGCCAAGCTCGTCGGCCACGACGCCGGCCCGGTGCGCGCGCCGCTCACCGACCTCAAGCCCGACGAGATGGACGCGCTGAAGGCGCTCATCGACACGCTCGGCCCGCAGTAAGCCGCTGCTGATTGGAGTCGACACCGCACAGAACAACAGGAGACAACGACATGCCCATCAGGAAAATTCTTCTCGCCGCCGCAGCGACCGCCGTGTTCGCGGGATGTGCCGCCAGCGGTGGCAGCAGCGGTGCCGCTGCAGAACCTGCGGTGGCTGCGGCCGCCGAGCGGCTGCGCGTTGCCATGGTCGACCCGACACCCGCCGCGCTGCGCGCGCTGGTGTCCGACGACCTGAGCTACGGCCACTCGGGCGGCAAGGTCGACACGCAGGCCAGCTTCATCAGCGACCTGCTCGACGGCAAGTCCGATTTCGTGCGCATCGCCATCACGGAACAGACCGTGAAGGTGGTCGACGGCCACACCGCCATCGTGCGCCACACGCTCACGGCCGACACCAACGACTCGGGCAAGCCCGGCAAGGTGGCGCTGAAGATCCTCGGCGTCTGGCAGAAGCAGGGCGGCGACTGGAAGCTGCTCGCGCGCCAGGCCGTGCGGCTTCCTTCCTGATCGCGAGCGGAGAACCGATGAAGAGAAAGCAATTCCTCGCGACGGGCCTCGCGCTCGCCGCCACCGCGCTGCTGCCCCTGCACGCGTCGGCCCAGCCCGATGCATGGCCGCAGCAGAAACCCGTGACGATCATCGTGCCGTTCCCCGCCGGCGGCTCCACCGACATGGTGGCGCGCGCACTGGCGCTGCAATTGCAGCGCCAGCTCGGCGGCAGTTTCGTGGTCGACAACCGGCCCGGCGCCACCGGCACCATCGGCACCGGCTTCGTGCGGCGTGCACTGCCCGACGGCTACACGCTGCTGGTGTCCTCGCTCGGCGCCTTCGTCGTCACGCCGCACCTGCAAAAGAGCGTGCCCTACGACGCGACGAAGGACTTCGACTACATCAGCGTGCCGGTGCAGGCGCCCAACGTGCTGGTCGCGAACGTCGCGCGACCCGAGCGCAGCGTGGCCGATGTGCTCGCGCTGCTGCGCAAGACGCCGGGCAAGGTCTCGTTCGCGAGTTCGGGCAACGGCTCGTCCGACCACCTGTCGGCCGAGCTCTTCTGGCAGCAGTCGAAGACCGAAGGCGTGCACGTGCCCTACAAGGGCGGCGCGCCGGCCGTGAACGACCTGCTGGGCAACCAGGTCGACTTCTCGTTCCAGAACGTGAACGCCGTGCTGCCGCACATCCGCGGCGGCAAGCTGCGCGCGATTGCCGTCACCGGCGACAAGCGCTCGCCCGTGCTGCCCGACGTGCCCACGCTCGCCGAGGCCGGCGTGAAGGGCGCGGAGGTCTACTCGTGGCAAGGCGTGGCCGCGCCCAAGGGCCTGCCCGCCGCCACGAAGAAGAAGCTGAGCGACGCGGTCATCGCCGCCATGCAGGAGCCCGAGACGAAGAAGCGCATGCTCGACCAGGGCCTTGAAATCGTCGCCAGCACGCCCGAGGATTTCACCGCCTTCCAGGCCCGCGAATGGACGCGCTGGAAGACGCTCATCGACACCCGCCACATCACTGCAGACTGAATGGTTCTCCCCCAGCCTTCGCGCACTTCGTGTCGCTTCGCCAACCCCCTCGCCGGGGGCAACACCAGCGGCCCGGCAAAGCCGGTTCCGCGGTGTTCCACGAAGAGGCCGACGCAGCTTTGGATTGATTCGAGATGACACTTTCACACTCCACTTCTCCCGTTTCTGGCGCTCCCGTCGTCACCGCCATGCGCGTCGTGCCCGTTGCGGGCCACGACAGCATGCTGATGAACCTCAGCGGTGCGCACGGCCCGTTCTTCACGCGCAACCTGCTGATCCTCACCGACAGCGCCGGCCACACCGGCGTGGGCGAGGTGCCCGGCGGCGAGAAGATCCGCCAGACGCTCGAAGACGCGCGCGACCTGATCGTGGGCCAGCCCATCGGCAATCACAACGCCGTGCTCAACCGCATGCGCAGCGCTTTCGCCGCGCGCGACAGCGGCGGGCGCGGCCTGCAGACCTTCGACCTGCGCGTGACCATCCACGCCGTGACGGCCGCCGAAGCCGCGCTGCTCGACCTGCTGGGCCAGCACCTGGGCGTGCCCGTGGCCGCCTTGCTCGGCGAAGGCCAGCAGCGCGATGCGGTGCAGATGCTCGGCTACCTCTTCTACGTGGGCGATCGCACCAAGACCGATCTGGCTTACGAGACCGATCCGAATGCCGACAACGACTGGTTCCGCCTGCGCCATGAAGAGGCCATGACGCCCGAGGCCATCGTGCGCCTGGCCGAGGCCGCGCATGCGCGCTACGGCTTCACCGACTTCAAGCTCAAGGGCGGCGTGCTGCGCGGCGAGGAAGAGGTCGAGGCGATCCGCGCGCTGCACGAGCGCTTTCCGCAGGCGCGCGTCACGCTCGATCCCAACGGCGGCTGGCTGCTGGCCGACGCGATCCGCCTGTGCCGCGACCTGCACGGCGTGATGGCCTATGCCGAAGACCCTTGCGGCGCCGAAGGCGTGTTCTCGGGCCGCGAGGTGATGGCCGAGTTCCGTCGCGCGACCGACCTGCCCACCGCCACCAACATGGTCGCCACCGACTGGCGCGAGATGGTGCACAGCCTCTCGCTGCAGTCGGTCGACATCCCGCTGGCCGATCCGCACTTCTGGACCATGCAGGGCTCGGTGCGCGTGGCGCAGCTGTGCCAGGCCTGGGGCCTGACCTGGGGCTCGCATTCGAACAACCATTTCGACGTGTCGCTCGCGATGTTCACGCACGTGGCCGCCGCCGCGCCCGGCAAGGTGACGGCCATCGACACGCACTGGATCTGGCAGGACGGCCAGCGCCTCACGAAGGCGCCGCTGCGGATCGAAGGCGGCCTGGTGCAGGTGCCCACGCGCGGCGGCCTGGGCATCGAGCTCGACATGGACGAGGTCGAGAAGGCGCACCAGCTGTACCTGAAGCACGGTCTCGGTGCGCGCAACGATGCGCAGGCGATGCAGTACCTCATTCCGAACTGGACCTTCGACAACAAGCGGCCCTGCATGGTCCGCTGAGCACCCCGCGACCGGTGCCCTGGCGTGCCGGTCGCCCCCCGACATCCAAGGAGACTGCATGAACAAGCACATGGACCGCCGGCGCCTGCTCCAGGCCGCTGCCGGCTCGGTCCTCGGCGCGGTGGCTGCGGCCGCGGTCGCCCAATCGTTTCCCTACAAGCCGCAGCAGCGCTACCCCGATCCGTCGGTGCTGATCCTCGACCCCAGCTTCGCGAAGTACAGGATCTACAGCAGCACGCTCGAGCAGCTCGGCACGGGCATGCGCTGGGCCGAGGGGCCGGTGTACATGCCGCGCGAGGGCTACCTGGTGTGCAGCGACATCCCGAACAACCGGCTGATGCGCTACGAGGAAAAGACCGGCGAGTTCAAGGTCCACAAGGCGAACGCCGGCTACTGCAACGGCAACACGCGCGACCGGCAGGGGCGCCTCGTCAGTTGCGAGCATTCGGTGACGCGGCGCGTGGTGCGCACCGAGGCCGATGGGCGCATCACGGTGCTGGCCGATCGCTACCAGGGCAAGCGGCTGAATTCGCCGAACGACGTGGTGGTGAAGTCGGACGACACCGTGTGGTTCACCGATCCGCTCTTCGGTATCTCGGGCACGTGGGAAGGTGAGAAGGCCACGCCCGAGCAGGCGACGACCAACGTGTACCGCGTGACGCCGGACGGCCAGGTCTCGGCGGTCATCACCGACCTCGTGAATCCGAACGGCCTGGCCTTTTCGCCGGATGAGAAAAAGCTCTACGTCGTCGAATGGAAGGGCACGCCGAACCGCAGCCTCTGGAGCTACGACGTGGCGGCCGACGGCAGCGTGTCGAACAAGGTGAAGCTGATCGACGGTGCAGGCGGTGCCGCGCTCGACGGCTTTCGCGTCGACCGCGACGGCAATCTCTGGATGGGCTGGGGCTGGAACGGCGCGATGGCGCCCGAAGCCGTCGATGCGGGCAACGGCTTGAAGGTCCACCTGCCGCTGGCGAAGTCCGAGGACCTCGACGGCGTCAAGATTTTCAACGCACAGGGCAAGCCCATCGGTTTCATCCGCCTGCCCGAGCGCTGTGCCAACCTCACGTTCGGTGGCCCCAAGAACAATCGCCTCTACATGGCGGCCAGCCATTCGCTGTACGCCCTCTACGTGGAGTCCGAAGGCGCGACCTGAGCGCCGGACTTCCCACCTCATCACCGCAACAAGCACCAAGGACGACGATGACCGAATTCAACAACCTCATCAACGGCGAATGGCTGGCCGGCCACAGCTACAGCCCCAACATCAGCCCCAGCAACATCGCCGATGTGCTGGGCCAGTACACGCAGGGCGACAAGAGCCATGTCGACGCGGCCGTGGCCGCCGCCACCGCGGCCTTCCCCGCATGGGCGACGGGCAGCATCCAGGCGCGTTCCGATGCGCTCGACAAGATCGGCAACGAGATCCTGGCGCGCAAGGAAGAGCTCGGCACGCTGCTCGCGCGTGAAGAAGGCAAGACAAAAGCCGAAGGCATCGGCGAGGCCACGCGCGCGGGCCAGATCTTCAAGTTCTTCGCGGGCGAGTGCCTGCGCCTGTCGGGCGAGGTGCTGCCGTCGGTGCGGCCGAACATCGGCGTGGAGATCACGCGCGAACCCGTGGGCGTGGTCGGCCTCATCACGCCGTGGAACTTTCCCATCGCCATTCCCGCCTGGAAGATCGCGCCCGCGCTGGCCTTCGGCAACTGCGTGGTGCTCAAGCCGGCCGACCTCGTGCCGGGTTGCGCCTGGGCGCTGGCCGAGATCATCAGCCGCTCGGGCATTCCGGCCGGCGTGTTCAACCTCGTGATGGGACGCGGCAGCGTGATCGGTGATGCGCTGGTCAACCACCCCGGCATCCACGCGATCAGCTTCACGGGCTCGGTGGGCGTGGGCCGCAACATCGCGGTCCAGTGCGTCACCAACCACAAGAAGGTGCAGCTCGAAATGGGCGGCAAGAACCCGCAGGTGGTGCTCGACGACGCCGACCTTGCGCAGGCCGTGGAGCTCAGCGTGCAGAGCGCGTTCTATTCCACCGGCCAGCGCTGCACGGCATCGAGCCGGCTCATCGTGACCGAGGGCATCTACCCGAAGTTCATCGAAGCGATGAAGACGCGCATGGCGAAGATCAAGGTCGGCGATGCGCTCGCGCAGGGCACCGACGTGGGGCCGGTCTCGTCGAAGTCGCAGCTCGACCAGGACATGGCATATGTCGCCATCGGCAAGGACGAAGGCGCCACGCTGGCGGCCGGCGGCGAGCTGCTGAAGCTGGAGACCGACGGCTACTACATGTCGCCTGCGCTGTTCAGCGAGAGCGCGCCGGGCATGCGCATCAACCGCGAGGAAGTGTTCGGCCCGGTGGCGAGCGTGATCCGCGTGAAGAATTACGAAGAGGCGCTGGCCACGGCCAACGACACCGAGTTCGGCCTCTCGGCCGGCATCGCGACCACCTCGTTGAAGTACGCCACGCACTTCAAGCGCCACAGCCAGGCCGGCATGGTGATGGTCAACTTGCCGACGGCAGGTGTGGACTACCACGTGCCCTTCGGCGGTCGCAAGGGATCGAGCTACGGCCCGCGCGAGCAGGGCAAGTACGCGCAGGAGTTCTTCACCACGGTGAAGACGGCCTACACGCTGGCCTAGGCCGGTGGCAGCGAGGAGGGCGGCGCCCGGCGATGGCGCCGCATCCAGAGCTCGATCAGCTCGAAGATGCCCTCGCTGACGAGTGCCATCGCCGCAGCCGGCAGCGCACCGGCCATCAGCAGCTCGCGGTCGTTGAGCGCCAGGCCCGTCACGATGCGCTCGCCGAAGCCGCCCGCGCCGATGAAGGCCGCGATGGTGGCCGTGCCGATGGCGATGGCCGTGGCAGTGCGTACGCCTGCCAGCAGCGTGGGCAGTGCCAGCGGCATCAGCACGAAGCGCAGGCTCTGCGGCGGCGTCATGCCCAGCGCGGTGCCCGCCAGTCGCAGGCCGTGCGGCACTTCGGCGAGCCCGGTCACGGTGTTGCGCATGATCGGCAACAGCGAGTACAGCGTGAGCGCGATCAGCGCGGGCAGGGCGCCGATGGCGCCGAGCAGCGAGATCAGCACCGCGAGCAGCGCGAGCGAAGGCACGGTCTGCATCACGCTCGCAAAGCCCAGCACCACCGCGCGCAGTCGCAGGTGCGGAAACACCAGGATCGCCAGCGGCACGCCGATGAGGATGGCGACGCCGACCGACACCGCCACCAGCAGCAGGTGCTGGCGCGCGAGCGGCCAGAGGTCGGGGCCGAAGAGCTTGGCGGTGAAGCCGCGCGCGGCGTTCGGTGGCGTCTTGCCGTCCTTGGTCGCGCCGGCGAGGAAGTCGCGTGCGATGGTGTCGAAGCGCACGCCCTGCAGCTCGGCGCGGGCGTTCATCGCGATCATGGCGTGCTCGTCGATCCGGCCTTCCAGCGCCTGCAGTGCGGCCCAGGCCTTGGGCAGGCGCGTCGGCAGGTCGAGCCGGTAGAGCACCACGGCGTCGTAGCGCGGAAAGTACCGCTTGTCGTCTTCGAGCACGCGCAGGCCGAGGTGGTCGATCTTGGCGTCGGTGGTGTAGATGTCGATGGCGTCGATCTGCCTGGCCGTCATGGCTTCGTAGGCGAGGCCGTGATCGAGGCCGGTCGGTGTCTGCTTGAAGTCGTAGCGCGCCGCCAGTCCCTTCCAGCCGTCGGCGCGGCCGATGAATTCGTTCGACAGGCCGATGCGCAATTCGGGGTGCTTCGCCAGGTCGCTCAGTGTGCGCAGGCCGAGCCGGTCGGCATCGGCGGCGCGCACGGCCAGCGCGTAGCCGTCGTTGAAGCCCAGCGGAATCGCCACGCCGAGCCCGAGTGGCGCGAGTGCGGCGTTCATCGCCTCGCGCGTGTCGGCGGGCGAGCCCTTGAGGATTTCGAGTGCGATGGTGCCGGTGTACTCGGCGTAGAGATCGATGGCGCCCGAGCGCAGCGCTTCATAGACGATGGCCGTGTTGCCCAGCCCTTGTCGTACGACGGGCGGCGCGGCGGTGTGCGGCGCGGCGGTCTGTGCCAGCACCTCGGCCAGGATGTACGACTCGGTGAAGCGCTTGGAGCCGACGCGCAGTGTCTCGTCGGCGGCCTGCGCACAGGGCGCGGCGGCCAGCCAGAGCATCGCGGGAAGCCACAGGGCGGCGCGCCAGAAGCTGCGAAGCAGGTGCTGCATCCGGGTCAGTGTATCGGCATCGCTGCGCCGGCCGTACCCGTCCGTCTCCTACACGCCGTGGTGCGCGAAGCCGATGCGCCAAGGCTGTGCGGCGGCCCATAGTGGCTCGCATGAAAAACAAGTCCGCCAAGTCCCAGCTCCCCGGTCCCGACATCCATGGCCTGCGCGAGCTGCCCGGGCTGCGTGTCGATGGCTACAGCCTCCAGTTGCGCGACAAGGACGGCTTCGTCGGCGACCAGGCCAGCCAGACGGCGTTTCGCGAATTGCTTGAGCGCTGGCGCAAGCGGCGCCGCAAGGCCGGCCGCGATCCGCTGGGCGGCACCCATTCACGCGACCTGAGCAAGAAGGAACTCGACCGCGCGCTGCAGGAAAAGACCGCCACGGCCGCCGCCGACGTGATGCATGGCGCCATCGAGGAGTTCGCCGAAGAGCTGGCCTTCGTGATCCAGCGCTTTGTGCGCCAGCCCTCGTGGCGCAAGGTGCAGCGCATCGTGGTGGGCGGCGGCTTTCCCGAGAGCGACGTGGGCGAGCGCGCGATCCTGGAGGCGGGCGCGATGCTCGAGGACCTGGGCGTGCACGTGCAACTGGGGCGCCTGTCGCACAACGTCGACGACGGCGGGCTGATCGGCTGGGTGCACCTCACGCCGCCGGCGCTGCTGAAAGGGCACGACGCGATCCTGGCCGTGGACATCGGCGGCACCAACGTGCGCTGCGGCATCGTGAAGACAAGACATCGCAAGGCGCCCGATTTCTCGCGCGCCAAGGTCGTCCGGCGCGAGAAGTGGCGACACGCCGACGACGGCCCGAACCGCAGCCACATGGTCGAGCGCATCGCCGACATGCTCGAGGACATGGTCATTTACGCCGAGCGCCGCAAGATCAGGCTCGCGCCTTTCATCGGTATCGGCTGCCCGGGGCTGATCCGTTCCGACGGCTCGATCGCGCGCGGCGCGCAGAACCTGCCGGGCGACTGGGAGAGCCGCGCCTTCCACCTGCCGGCCGCGCTGTGGCAGCGCCTGCCGATCATCGGCTCGGGCCCGACGCTGGTGCTCATGCACAACGACGCGGTGGTGCAGGGCCTGAGCGAGCTGCCGTTCATGCGCGATGTGCAACGCTGGGGCGTGCTGACCATCGGCACCGGGCTGGGCAACGCCAGCTTCACCAACCGGCGTTGAGCGACGCGATGGCTTACAGGTCTTCGGGTCGCAGTTCCGCACCCACGCGCGCGGTGGCCGAGACCGTGGCCACGTTGCCTGCCGCATCGGTGGCGCGCAGTTCGATGTTCGCCAGGCCCGCGCGTGCAGGCGTCCAGTTGCAGGCGTAGGGCGCGGCGCGCAGTGCGCAGACGGTCTTGCCATCGACGATGAAGGCCAGTTCGACGACACCGGTGTCGTCCGATGCGGCGCCCGACAGCCGCACGGGCAGGCCGGCCGCCGCCGACGCCATCTGCGGCACGTTCAGCGTCACGGTCGGCGCGGTGGTGTCGGCGGGGGCGCGCACGATCACCTGCGCCGACGCGACCTCGGCATTGCCCGCGGCGTCGATCGCGATCACGCGGATGATCTGCACGCCCGGCGCCGTCGGCGTCCACTGGCAGGTATAGGGCGCCGCGGTGAAGGTGCACAGCGGCAGGCTGTCGGTGCCGATCACCTTCACGCCGAAGACGCCGACGTTGTCGACCGCCACGGGCGCCAGCGTCACGGGCTGGCCCACGGTTGCCATCGCGGGGGCGGCCAGGGACACGGTGGGCTTCTGGCTGTCGGGCACGCCCAGTGGCAGGTCGATGGTGAAGGTCGCCTGCCCCTGCACCGCCTTCTGCTCGAAGGCATCGAAGATGGTGAACCAGGTCGCGCCCGGTGCACGGCCCGAGGCCTGCGCCTTCACGAGCAGCGTGGTCTTGCCGACGGCGAAGCAGCTGAAGCCGCAGCGCCAGTCGAAGACGAAGCGGCCCTCGGCGTTGGTCGTGCCCTGCGCGATCGGCTCCAGCGGCTTGCCGGCGCCGGGGTCGCGCCACACCGAGACGGGTGCGCCGGCCAGTGCGGCACCGCTCTCGCGCTCTGTCACGCGCACCTGCGTGGCCGTGGTCGCGGCCATGAACTTCGAACTGCCGAGCTTGGGCCAGTCGCGCCAGTCGGTGTTGATCTGGGCCTTGGTGCCTTCGGTGAAGCGGATCAGGCCGAGCGTGGCGACGCGGTTGGCGGCCGGGTCGTAGCGCTGCTCGAACACGGTGCCCAGCAGCGGGTCGAGGCGCCAGTGCTGGCGCGTCCACCAGTAGCGGTCGGTGTGCTTCACGATGGCGAGGTCGCTGGCGGGCGCGGCCTCGGTGGTGTCGGTGACGGCGATGGCGTTGTAGTACTCGCCGGAGCCGGCGCCGAACACATGCTCCAGCTCGTGCAGCAGGGTCTTGAGCTGGCGACCGAGGTAGTCCTTCTCGGTCGATTCGGGTGCGGCCGGCGTGATGGCACGCGACAGGCGCAGCGGGTCGTGGATCGCGGTCCAGTTCAGGTTCCAGGTCACGCCGGTGGGCGGGAAGGTGGTGCTCGTGGTCAGGCCGCCGTGGCTGTAGCCGCGCTTCGAGGGGCCGACGCACAGCACGATCTCGCCGCCGGCGACGCCGCTGAAGCCGCAGGGCGGGGCCGCGCCGGGCGCGACGATCTGCAGGTCTTTCGCGGGGTCGAAGGTGAAGCTGCGCACGGTCTCGCGCTGGAACACCGTGTTCAGGTCGGCCACGTACTGCGCGAGCCGGCGGCCGGCCTCGGGCGCGCCGATGTCGGCCGCCAGTTGCGGGTCGATGAAGAAGCGCAGGCGGTGCACGCTCGGCGTGGCGCGGCCGACTTCGTTCATGGCCGCCCAGGTCGGGGCGGCGGACAACGGCAGCAGCAGGGCCAAAGCAACAGGCATGGCTGCGCCCAGCCGGCGCGCGAGCGCCAGCAGCGAATCAATGGAGGGCATCGATTTCTCTCCCCGTGCTCAGGGGAATCCGGCAGTGATCAACAACAAAGGGAATCGCCTCGGCCGCGCGAAGGTGTCGCCCGGCGCCAAGCGCTCAAACCCCGCTCGTGACCACCTTTGCCGGTCATGCTTCTGCCTCGCATCGAGGTCGCCGAAGGCGATACGCCCTGACGGACGCCGATGCTTCTGAAGTGCGGGGGGACTGGTTGCAAATCTATGAGAGGAAGGGCGGACCGCTCATTCCTCCACGCCATGCTTGCAATAACCAGCGAACCTTTATCTTAATTTCCGACCCCGTAGGAAAGGGGCTTGCCCCTCTGTAGTGCTGCCTGTTATTTGGGCACTTTCTCACGACAACGGCGCTGCAGATGCCCGCCATGCGGGCCGCTTCATGAGCGCCAGATTCGCCAGTGCGCGATGAGAAGAAGGTTCGCATCGGTTTTCCCCGGTCCGGGGCACAGGATTCCAACGGATGGCGCTTCGGTCGGCCGGGAAGGCCAGTCCGGAGCGGGCTGCCCCGCGATGCAGGGGGCTCCGACAGATCGTCATCCACCGGAACCGGTGGCGATTCTAGTGTGAATGTTCAATTGGTTGCAATTGTGTTGCATTCATGCGTCTCTGGTGACGCATTACCGCCTACAGCTGGAAAGCGACAGTCAGCAGCAGCCCTTCGGCCACGTCACGCAGCAGCCCGGGACGTCGTGCGCGATACGGCTCGCCGGCCGAGGCGGTGGTCTCGATCCATTCGGCGAGCCATTCGATGTCCTCGTGGCCGTAGAACACCACGGCCGCCTCGTGGTTCAGCAGCAGGCTGCGCAGGTCGAGGTTGATCGAGCCGCACATCGCCAGTTCGTCGTCGACCACCACGGCCTTGGCGTGCGCCATGAAGGGCAGCATGCGAAAGCTCACGCCCGCGCGGGCGAGGTCGCGCATGGCCCGCGCGCGCACGAAGTCGGCCAGCCGGTGGTTCGACTGCGCGGGCATCGCGATGGTCACCTGCACGCCGCGCCGCGCGGCCAGGCGCAGCGCGTCGCGCAGGCCGTCGCCGGGCACGAAGTAGGGCGTGATCGCGAGCAGTCGGTGCTCGGCGCGAAAGCAGGCGTCGATGAGCAGCGCGTGCGCCGTGTCTTCGGTCTGGTCGGGGCCGCTCGGCAGGAACTGCGCCATCGCGCAGCCGGGGCCTTCGGGCACGTCGCTGGCGGTGATGGCGCGCGCCTTGCGCCCGCGCACCGAGCTCCAGTCGTGGTCGAACTGGCGCGCGGCGGCCGCAGCCACGCTGCCGTGCAGGTCGAAGGACAGGTCGCGCCAGGCTTCGGGGTGCTTGTCGTTGCCGGTGAAGTATTCGCCCGCGAGGTTGCGTCCGCCCGACCAGAGCCAGCGGTCGTCGGCAATGGTGAGCTTGCGGTGGTTGCGCAGGTTGCGCGGCCCGATGCGGCGCAGGCTGAAGAAGGGGCGGAACACCGCGACCTCGCCGCCCGCCGCGCGCAGCCGGTCGAAGTGGTGGCGCGGCAGCGAGAGCGCGCCGAAGCCGTCGAGCAGCACGCGCACCCGCACGCCTTCGCGTGCGCGCTGGGCCAGCCGCGCCAGCACGGCCTGGCCGAGCGTGTCGTTGCCGATGATGAAGGTGCACACGTCCAGGCGCTGGCGCGCGCCGTCGATCACTTCGAACAGCGCCTCACGCGCGGCCTCGCCGTCGGCGTGCATGCGGATCGCGCAGCGACCGGGCGGTGCCAGGCCGAAGCTCTCGATCAGGTCGGCCGCCCAATGGCCCGGGGGCAGCGCGCGCGGCGGCCGGGGCGCACCGGCCGGGCGCAGCTTGCGCTGGCCGAACAGCAGGTACATCGGCAGGATCACGTAGGGCATCAGCACCAGCCCCATGACCCACGCGATGGCGGTGGTGGGGGCGCGCTGCTCGCGGCGCGTGCGCGTGGTCAGCACATAGACCAGCAACGCGAAAGTGACGACGAGGAAATGCTGTGAGACAGAAGGCAGCCAGTCGAACCTTGTGTGCGGCATGGACTTGATGATGCCTCAGCGTTTCCCGCGGTGCCTTCAGTGTCCCTTCAGCGTTGCAGGAAGGCCGGCACGCCGCGTCCCTGCGAGGCCAGGAAACGCATCATCGGATCGACCACCGCGCGCACCGCGGGCCGTGCGCCCACGCGGTCGCGCCAGGCCACGAGGCGCGGCGTGGCATCGGTCATGCCGGCGCCCTTGCGGTCGGCGAAGACGTGGGCCATGTAGAAGGCGATGTCGGCGAAGCCGTACGGGCCGGCCAGATGCTCGCGTGTGGCAAGCAGGCCTTCCATCTCTTCGTAGAAGCGCGCGCAGGCGGCGCAGGCCGCGACCGCCGGGGCACTCTGCATGGCGTCCTGCAGGCCGAAGAGCTTGATGACGTTCGGGAAGAACACCTCGTCCGACTTCTGCTCCAGTTGCCGCGCACGGGCCCGGGCGGCAATGCCCTCGGGCCACAGCGCCAAGCTCGCGGGAGGCGGGTAGCGGTCTTCCAGGTACTCGAAGATCTGCGTCGAGTCGAACAGCGAAACCCCGCCGTCGATGTCGTCGACCAGCACCGGCACCTGCTGCTTCACCGGGTTCACGCGCAGCACCTCGGGGTGCTTGGGCTCGTAGAAGTCGCCTTCGATGAAGGGCACCATGACCAGTTCGAAGGGCACGCCTTTCTCGCGTGCCGCGATCTCGACCTTGGCGCCGAACATGCTGAGGGGGCCTGAGTAGATGTGAGTCGTCATGCCCCCGACTTCAACAGAAAGCCGGTCTCAGGTCGAGCCCCAGACTTCCTGCGCGGTCTCGACCACCAGGCGCAGCTTGTTGCGTTGCGCTTCGACGGCGATGTTGTTGCCGTGCACCGTGCTGGAGAAGCCGCATTGCGGCGACAGCGCGAGCTGGTCGAGCGAGGCGTACTTGCTGGCGTCCTCGATGCGGCGCTTGAGCTCGTCCTTGTCTTCCATCTCGCCGAACTTGGTGGTCACCAGGCCCAGCACCACCGTCTTGCCCTTGGGCAGGTAGCGCAGCGGCTTGAAGTCGCCCGAGCGCGCGTCGTCGTATTCCATGAAGTAGGCGTCCAGGTCCATCTCCTTCAGGAGCGCCTCGGCCACCGGTTCGTAGTTGCCGGCCGCCGCGTGCGTGCTCTTGAAGTTGCCGCGGCACAGGTGCATGGCCAGCAGCATGCCCGGCGGCTTCTGCGCCACCACCTTGTTGATGAAGGCGGCGTAGCGGTGCGGCAGTTCGTTGGGGTCGTCGCCGCGCTTGCGGGCGGCTTCGCGCATGTGCTCGTCGCACAGGTAGGCGAGGTTGGTGTCGTCCATCTGCACGTAGGTGCAGCCGGCGGCGGCGAGCGAGCGCAGCTCGTCGCCGTAGGCCTTGGCCACGTCGTCGTAGAACACCGGGTCGAGCTCGGGATACGCGTCCTTGCTGATGCCGGCGCGCCCACCGCGGAAGTGCAGCATCGTCGGCGAGGGGATCGTCACCTTCGGCGTGCGGCCGGCCGACACCTGGCTCTTGAGGTACTGGAAGTCGGCGAGCTGGATGTCCTTCACGTGGCGCACCTTGTCGATCACGCGCATCGCGGGCGGCGCCAGTTCCTCGGTGCCGTCGGGGCGGCGGATGGTGACCGGGATGTCGGTCTTCACGCCGCCGAGCTGGTCGAGGAAGTCGATGTGGAAGTAGGTGCGGCGGAACTCGCCGTCGGTGATGCTCTTGAGGCCGATGTCTTCCTGGAAGCGGACGATCTCGGTGATGGCCTTGTCTTCGACCTCGCGAAGCTGCTCGGGCGAGATCTGGCCCTTGGCTTTCTGTTCGCGGGCTTCGAGCAGGTATTGAGGGCGCAGGAAGCTGCCCACGTGGTCGTAGCGGGCGGGCAGGGCGGCATGCTGGGACATGGAATGAACTCCGTCGTGACTGTGAACGAGCGGAATCCTATCGCCTTCGCACGAAGCTTGTTTGTATACGTTGATGCAGGGGTTTACCCTTTAAATAGGGCTTTCGAGCTGGAAATTTTCCTGTTTCTGTATACATTGAGTATTCATGAAGACGCCCACGACCGCCTTTCCGCTCAACGCTTGGTATGCCGCCGCCTACGACGTCGAAGTGCGCCGCGCGCTGCTGCCGCGCACGATCTGCAACCAGAAGCTGGTGCTGTTCCGTCGCACCGACGGCCAGGTGGCCGCGCTCGAAGACGCCTGCTGGCACCGGCTGATGCCGCTGTCGCTGGGGCGCCTCGAAGGCGACGAGCTGGTCTGCGGCTATCACGGCCTCGTCTACAACAGCCAGGGCCGCTGCACCCACATGCCGAGCCAGGAAACGCTCAACCCCTCGGCCTGCGTGCGCAGCTTTCCGGTGGTGGAGAAGCACCGCTTCGTGTGGATCTGGCCCGGCGATCCGGCCAAGGCCGACCCCGCGCTCGTGCCCGACATGCACTGGAACGATGACCCTGCCTGGGCCGGCGACGGCAAGATGATCCGCGTCAATTGCGACTACCGCCTCGTGGTCGACAACCTCATGGACCTCACGCACGAGACCTTCGTGCACGGCTCGTCCATCGGCAACCGCGAGGTGGCCGAGGCGCCTTTCGTGGCCACGCACGGCGACCGCTCGGCCACCGTCACGCGCTGGATGGAGAACATCGAGCCGCCGCCGTTCTGGGGCAACCAGATCCGCCATGCGCGCGGCTACAGCGGCAAGGTCGATCGCTGGCAGATCATCCGTTTCGAAGGCCCGTGCACGGTGAACATCGACGTTGGCGTGGCCGAGGCGGGCAGCGGCGCGGTGCCGTCGGACGGCAACCCCGGCGACCGCGGCAAGGGCGTGAACGGCTACGTGCTCAACACCATCACGCCCGAGACCGACAAGACCTGCCTGTACTTCTGGGCCTTCGCTCGCAACTACTGCCTGGGCGAACAACGTCTCACGCACGAACTGCGCGAGGGCGTCTCGGGCATCTTCCGCGAGGACGAGATCGTGCTCGAGGCACAGCAGAAGGCCATCGACGAGCATCCCGACCACCAGTTCTACAACCTCAACATCGACGCCGGCTCGATGTGGGCGCGTCGCCTCATCGACCGCATGATCGAGAAGGAGCGGCCCGCGCGCGCCGCGATTCCGATCCGTCCCGCCCAGACGCAGGCCGCGTGATGAAGGTCACCGCCATGTCCCCCGCCGAGCCCGGCGACAGCGGCAGCTCGCAGGCCGTGAAGGCGCAGCTGCGGCTGCGCGAAATGATCCTGGCCGGCGAGTTGCCCGGCGGCGCACGCATTGCCGAGGTCGCCATTTCCGAGCAGCTGGGCGTGTCGCGCACGCCGGTGCGCAGCGCGCTCATGCGACTCGAACAGGAAGGCCTGCTCGAAGCGCTGCCGAACGGCGGCTACGCGGTGCGCACCTTTTCCGAGCGCGACGTGGCCGACGCCATCGAACTGCGCGGCACGCTCGAAGGGCTGGTGGCGCGGCTCGCGGCCGAACGCGGCGCGGCGCCCGTGGTGCTGCGCGAAGCGCGCGCCTGCCTCGCGCGCATCGACGAGCTGCTGCGCGAGCCCGCGCTCGACGACGCGGCCTTCTCGCGCTACGTGACGCACAACGAGAAATTCCACGCGCTGCTGTGCGAGATGGCGGGCAGTCCCGTCATCGCGCAGCAGCTCGAACGCGTGGTCAACCTGCCGTTCGCCTCGCCCTCGGGCTTCGTCATCGTGCAGGCCAATTCGCCGGCCGCGCGCGACATGCTCGTGATCGCGCAGGACCAGCATGTGCAGGTGCTCGACGCCATCGAGTCCGGCGAAGGCTCGCGCGCCGAGGCGCTGATGCGCGAGCACAGCCGCATCGCGCGGCGCAACCTGCGCGAGGCATTGCACGGCACGCCGAGCGCCGAACAGCGCCCGCTGCCGGGCGTGCAGCTGATCCGCCGTCGCGGCTGATCGATCTCCTTCTTTCTCCTGCTGGTGTTCCCCCGATGAAAAGCGATCTCCAATGGATGCAGGCGCAAGTCGTCGCGCTGCGCGACGTCACGCCCACCGTGCGCGAATTCGAACTGCGCCCCGACGCCGAATTCGTCGCCGCGCATGAGCCCGGCGCCCACTTGCAGGTGCAGGTGATGACCGAGCAGGGCCGCGTGCAGACGCGCTCGTACTCGCTGGTGGGTGAGGGCGACGGCCGCTGCTGGCGCATCGCGGTCAAGCGGCTGGACGACGGCCGTGGCGGCTCGCGCGCGATGTGGCGGCTGGCCGTGGGCGACCGGCTGCAGGTGAGCGCGCCGCAGAACCACTTTCCGCTCGACCTGGCGGCGCCCGGCTACCTGCTGGTGGCGGGCGGCATCGGCATCACGCCGCTGGTGCTGATGGCGCAGCGTCTCGGTGCACTGGCGCAACGCCGCGGTGTGCCTGTGACCATGCTGTACGGCGCGCGTCATGCGGGCGAATTCGGCTACCTCGACACCTTGCGCGGGGCGCTGGGCGAAGCCGGCGTGCAGGCACACGAAGGCCATGCGCCCATCGACTTCGATGCTGCCATTGCCGCGCTGCCGCCCGGCGGCCAGCTCTACACCTGCGGCCCGGTGCCGATGCTCGAAGCCGTCAAGCGCGCCTGGGCAGCAGCCGGCCGTCCGCTCGCCGACCTGCGCTTCGAAACCTTCGGCAGCAGCGGGCGGCTCGCCACGCAGGCTTTCACCGTGCGTATTCCCCGCCACGACCTGGCGATCACCGTGCCGGCCGACTGCACCCTGCTCGACGCGCTCGATGCGGCCGGCGTGCAGACCTTGTCGGACTGCAAGCGCGGCGAGTGCGGCCTGTGTGCCATGGACGTGCTCGCGGTCGAGGGCGAAGTCGATCACCGCGACGTGTTCCTGAGCCCGCACGAGAAGCAGGCGACCACGCGCATCTGCGCTTGCGTGTCACGCGCCGTGGGTACGCTCACGCTCGATTCCGCCTACCGCCCGGACAGCTGAAAACATCGGCTGCGCGATCATCGCGCAACCATTCGATTGATCGCGCAACAAAGGCCCGCCCGGCGGGCGGGTAGGTGATTGCCTGCTGCGCCAAATGTTGCCAATTGTTCAAAATACGCCCGGTTTCGCATTCCGTCCCTCAAAGGAAAACTCCATGCAAAGACGCCATCTCATCCAGACCGCCGGCCTTTCGGCGATTGCGCTCGCCACCGCGCTGTCGCTGCCCGCGGCGAATGCCCAGGACAACAAGTTCAAGATCGGCCTGATCCTGCCGATGACGGGCCAGTCGGCCTCCACCGGCCGCCAGATCGAGGCCGCCGCGCGCCTGTACATGGCGCAGAACGGCGACACCGTGGCCGGCAAGAAGGTAGAGCTGATCGTCAAGGACGACACCGGCCTGCCCGACGTGACCAAGCGCCTGGCGCAGGAGCTGATCGTCAACGACAAGGTCAACGTGATCGCCGGCTTCGGCATCACCCCGGCCGCGCTGGCCGCCGCGCCGCTGGCCACGCAGTCGAAGACGCCGCAGGTCGTGATGGCCGCCGCCACCTCGAGCATCACCGAGGCCTCGCCCTACATCGTGCGCAGCAGCTTCACGCTGCCGCAGGTGTCGGTGGTGATGGGCGACTGGGCGCCGAAGAACGGCGTGAAGTCGGTGGTCACGCTGGTCACCGACTACGGCCCGGGCAACGACGCCGAGAAGTTCTTCAGCGAGCGCTTCCAGCTCAACGGCGGCAAGGTGATCGAGAAGCTGCGCGTGCCGCTGCGCAACCCCGACTTCGCGCCGTTCCTGCAGAAGGTGCGCGACGCCAAGCCCGACGCGCTGTTCGTCTTCGTGCCCTCGGGCGCGGGCGCGGCGGTGATGAAGCAGTTCCTCGAACGCGGCATGGACAAGGCCGGCATCAAGATGATCGCCACCGGCGACGTGACGGACGACGATCAGCTGAACGACATGGGCGACGGTGCGCTGGGCGTGGTCACCTCGCACCACTACTCGGCCGCGCACCCCTCGGCACTCAACAAGAAGTTCGTCGAGGCCTTCCAGAAGGCCAACCCCAAGATGCGCCCCAACTTCATGGCCGTGGGCGGCTACGACGGCATGCGCGTGATCTACGAAGCCCTCAAGACCACCAAGGGCCAGGGCGGCGGCGAAGCACTGCTGGCCGCCATGAAGGGCCAGGTCTTCGAGAGCCCGCGCGGCCAGGTGCTGATCGACGCGCAGACGCGCGACATCGTGCAGGACGTGTACCTGCGCAAGGTCGAGAAGAAGGACGGACAGCTCTACAACGTCGAGTTCGACGTGTTGAAGGGCGTGAAGGACCCCGGTAAGGCGAAGTAATACGAGACCGGACCGCCGAACGCAGAGGCCGCGAAAGTTCCGCGAAAGTCGCAGAAGGAAACCAAAGATGGTTCTCTCTGCGACTTCTGCGTAGCTTTTGTCTTCCTTCTGCGTTCGGCGGTCCGCTTTAGCGACCGCATCGAAGACCCTCGCATGCTCACCATTCTTTTCGACGGCATCGCCTACGGCATGCTGCTCTTCGTCCTCGCCGTCGGGCTGGCCGTGACGCTCGGGTTGATGAACTTCATCAATCTCGCACACGGCGCCTTCGCCATGGCGGGCGGCTACCTCACCGTGTTCGCGATGCAGAAGTTCGGTGTGCCGTTCCTGGCCTGCCTGCCGCTCGCGTTCATCGTCGTCGCGCTGGCCGGCGCGCTGCTGGAGCGCACGCTCTACCGGCCGATGTACGGCAAGCCGCACCTGGACCAGGTGCTCTTTTCCATCGGGCTGGCGTTCATGGCCGTCGCGGCGGTCGACTACTTCGTCGGCTCGTCGCAGCAGAACCTGCAGCTGCCCGAGTGGCTGCGCGGGCGCAGCGAATTCGGCGACGGCGCGTTCCTGCTGGGCATGGGCCACTACCGCATCTTCATCATCGCCGTGTGCGCCGTGCTCACCGTGGTGCTGCAACTCATCCTCTCGAAGACGCGCTTCGGCAGCCGGCTGCGCGCCGCCGTCGACGATCCGCGCGTGGCGGCCGGGCTGGGCATCAACGTCAACGTCGTGTTCCTGCTGACCTTCGCCGTGGGCTCGGGCCTGGCCGGGCTGGGCGGTGCATTGGGCGCGGAAATCCTCGGGCTCGATCCGACCTTCCCGCTCAAGTACATGATCTATTTCCTCATCGTGGTCTCGGTCGGCGGCACCTCGTCGATCACCGGGCCGCTCGCCGCCGCGCTGCTGCTGGGCATCGCCGACGTGGCGGGCAAGTACTTCATTCCGAAGATGGGCGCGTTCACCGTCTACCTGCTGATGATCCTCATCCTGATGTGGCGGCCCCAGGGCTTGTTCACCCGCAAGGGAGGGCGTTGAGATGAGCGCGCCCATCTACGAATCGGCCCTGCTGCGCACCGCGCGCTGGCGGCCCTGGGAGTTCGTGATCTGGGCGGTGGCCTTCGCGCTGCCGCTGGCCATGCCCTCGCACTCGCTGCTGGTCAACGAGATCGCCATCGTCGCGCTGTTCGCGATGTCGCTCGACCTGATCCTCGGCTACACCGGCATCGTGTCGCTCGGCCATGCCGCCTTCTTCGGCTTCGGTGCATACGCTGCCGCGCTGTTCGCCAAGCTCGTCATGCCGGACCCCACGGTTGGCCTGGTGTTCGCCACCGTGCTGTCGGCCGTGCTGGGCCTCGTGGCCAGCGTGACGATCCTGCGCGGCAGCGACCTCACGCGACTGATGGTCACGCTGGGCACCGCGCTGCTGCTGCTCGAATTGGCCAACAAGCTCGACTGGCTCACCGGCGGCGCCGACGGCCTGCAGGGCGTGGTCATGGGGCCGGTGCTCGGCCTGTTCGAGTTCGACCTCTACGGCCGCACCGCCGCGTGGTACTCGCTGGCCGTGATGCTCGTGCTGTTCCTCGTGATGCGCCGCATCGTGCATTCGCCCTTCGGCGCCACGCTCAAGGCCATTCGCGACAACCGGCTGCGCGCCATGGCCATCGGCATCCCGGTGGTGTCGCGGCTCGCAGTCATCTACACCGTGGCCGCCGGCATCGCCGGTGCGGCGGGCGCGCTCTTGGCGCAGACCACCGGCTTCGCCTCGCTCGACGTGCTGGCCTTCGACCGCTCGGCCGACGTGCTGCTGATGCTGGTCATCGGCGGCGTGGGCTGGCTCTACGGCGGCGTCACCGGTGCCATCGTCTTCAAGCTGCTGCAGAACTGGCTGTCGTCCGTGACGCCGCAGTACTGGATGTTCTGGATCGGCCTGATCCTCGTGCTGCTGGTGCTCGTGGGGCGTGACCGCCTGCTCAAGCCCTGGACATGGTTCGGTGCTGCGAAGAAGAAGGGCGGTGCGGCATGAGCGCGGATACCGTGCTCTCGACGCAAGGCCTCGTGATGCGCTTCGGCGGCATCACGGCCACGAACAACGTCACGATGGAACTGAAGCGCGGCGCACGCCATGCGCTCATCGGCCCGAACGGCGCCGGCAAGACCACGTTGATCAACCTGCTGACGGGCGTGCTCACGCCCACCGAAGGCCGCATCTCGCTGCTGGGCGAAGACATCACCACGCTCGCGCCGCACAAGCGCGTGGCGCGCGGACTGGTGCGCACCTTCCAGATCAACCAGCTCTTCGATTCGATGACGCCGCTGGAAACGCTGGCGCTGGTGGTGTCGCAGCACAAGGGCATCGCCGCGCAGTGGTGGCGTCCGCTGGGCGCGGACAAGCGCATCGCCGAGCGAGCCGGGCAACTGCTGGAGCAGTTCCACCTCGCCGACGTGGCGCAGCAGCAGACCAAGTTCATGGCCTACGGCAAGCGTCGCCTGCTGGAGATCGCCATTGCGCTGGCCTGCGAGCCGCGCGTGCTGCTGCTCGACGAGCCCGTGGCCGGCGTGCCCGCCGGCGAGCGCGAGGAGCTGCTGCAGACCGTGGCCGCGCTGCCCTCGGACGTGTCGGTGCTGCTCATCGAGCACGACATGGACCTGGTGTTCAGCTTTGCCGATCGCATGACGGTGCTGGTCAACGGCGCGCTGCTGACCGAGGGCGACCCCGAGACGATCGCCAACGACCCGAAGGTGAAGGAGGTCTACCTCGGCCATGGAGAACACGCGCATGTCTGAACTGCTGCGGATAGAGAACCTGAGCGCCGGCTACGGCGAAGCCGTGGTGCTGCACGACGTGGCCTTCACCCTCGGCGAGGGCCAGACGCTCGCGCTGCTGGGCCGCAACGGCACGGGCAAGACCACGCTCATCAACACGCTGGCCGGCGCCACGCGCCAGCACGGCGGCACCATCGCGCTCGGCGGGCAGTCGGCGTTGCACAAGCTGCAACCGCACCAGCGCGCGGCGGCCGGCATCGGCTGGGTGCCGCAGGAGCGCAACATCTTCAAGTCGCTCACCGTGCACGAGAACCTCACGGCGGTGGAGCGGCCGGGCAAGTGGAACCCCCAGCGCGTCTACGAGATGTTCCCGCGCCTGGCGGAGCGCAAGACCAACCTGGGCACGCAGCTCTCGGGCGGCGAGCAGCAGATGCTGGCCGTGGGCCGCGCGCTGGTGCTCAACCCCAAGCTGCTGCTGCTCGACGAGCCGCTCGAAGGTCTCGCGCCGATCATCGTGGAAGAGTTGCTGCGCGCCATCCGCCGCATCACGCAGGACGAAGGCCTGGCCGCGATCATCGTGGAACAGCACCCGCAGGCGATCCTCGCGATCTCCGACGAAGCCGTGGTGCTTGACCACGGGACCATCGTGCACACCGACACCGCGGCAGCGCTGCGCGCGCAGCCGGAGGTGCTCGATCGGCTGCTGGGCGTGGCGCGCTGAGTCTGTCAGCCGTCCGCGCGTCGCCGCGTCGTGCGGACGGGTGATAGTTGGCGCCTGGGCATCACACCGTTGCCGGCGCCGCTCCGTTCATCAGGGCCACTTCATTTCTCCCTTGGCGACCTTCGCGCCCAGCGTGAGCGTGGAGATGTTCTTGAATGCCGGATAGCGCTTCGTCATCGCGTCGATCAGTTCCGTGGAGTCCTTGGCCCTGCCGACCTCGATCTCGAAGGCCGTCAGATAGTCACGCGTGAAATTCACCGAGGCGAGTGTGTAGGGCGCCGAGCCGTCGGCGTTGGGCAGGTAGTGGCCGGGCACCACGGTTTCGGGCGACAGGTCGGTGATGCGCTCGAGCGTCTTCAGCCAGTCGCTGCGCGCTTGCGGTGTCTGCGCGTCGGCCATCCAGACATGGTTGTTGGCCGCCACCGGAATGCCGCCGAGCACGGTCTTGAGAGAGGGAATCCAGAGGAAGCTGCGCGCGGGCGTCGGCCCGTCGAGGCCGATGATCTGGATCTTGTTCCCTTCGAGCGTGAGGCTGTCGCCAGCCAGCGGCTCCGGCACGACGAGGGCCTGGGGGGCGTTCTCCTTGAGGATCGGCACGACGCGCGCGAACTTGCCGTCCTTCGTCGCAAGGATCGCGGCCACGGTCTGTGGCGTGGCGACGATCTTTGCCTCGGGAAATGCGGCGCGAATCACGTCAAGCCCGAAGTAGTAGTCGGGATCGCCGTGGCTGATGTAGACGGTGGTCAGCTTCTTGCCGCTGGCCCTGATCTTCCGGACCAGTGCCTCGGCGTCGTTGCGCTGGAGCTGGGCGTCGATCAGCAGGGCGTCGGATTCACCGGTGAGCAGCGTGGACGACACCGCAAACAGTGACCGGGTGCCGGGGTTGTAGACGTCGATCTTCAGCGGATCGGCGGCATGGGTGGCCAGCGGGGCAAGGGCCAGCGTGGCGGACAGGGAAAGGGCGGCGGAAGAACGGAGAAGAACGCGGCGACGCATGGGAGGAACCTAGGGTAGTGGGTGGAGCCTCGGATGCTAGGTGCGACGGATCGAATGAAAATCCGATCAATTGCACTCAATAGTTCTCTATGTCGCGCAATTCACTTCATTGATGGATGTGAAGGCGGATGCCTCCCATGCAGTCGGAGCCAGGATGGCGATACAGCTAGATCGCGCAGCCGTCGGGCCCGCACGCTTGCGGCTCTGCCGCCGCAGCAGCAGCAGACGGCTGCGCCGGCGCGACGAAGGTGGCGAGCTGCGCCTTCCATTCATCCGCACGCCCCAGCCACGGCCCGATGTCGATGCGCCCCGCGTTGCCGTCGGCCTGCGCCAGCACAAAGGTCGGGAAGCCCTGGCCGCCTGCGCGCTGCAGCAGGTCGCGGCTGGCGGCGATGTGCTGCGCGGTGGCGTCGCCCGTGTGCTGCTGGAACGCCGTGGCGAAGGCGTCGGCATCGAAACCGAGTTCGACCGCCAGTGCCTGCAGAACCTGCGCATCGGCGATGCGCCGGCCTTCGACGTAGTGCGCGCGCTGCACGCGGTGCGCCATGTCGAGGCCGCCGCCCTCGCGCAGCGATTCGGCTGCGAGGATGGCGGTGATCGGCGGGGCGGAATCCATCACCGCGCCGGTGTCGCGCAGCAGGCCTTCGAAGTAGGCCTCGCCGAAGGGCTGGCCCGTGAGTTCGGCGATGCGGCGGTCGTGCGGGATCACGTAGTCGCGCCACTGCGGCGTGATGGGGCGGCGGTTGGCGCCGGTCATCATGCCGCCGCCGTGGAACGCGACCTTCAGGCCCGGCACCTCGCGCGCGGCGTCGACCAGCGGCGCGGCGGCGTAGCACCAGCCGCACAGCGGATCGAAGATGTAGTGCAGCGTGGCGCTGCCGGCGTTGCTGGTTACTGCGGCCACTTCATTTCTCCCTTGATGACCTTGGCGCCGAGTTCGAGCGACGAGGCGTCTTCGAGCTTCGGGTAGCGCTGCTTCATGGCGGCGATCAGCGCGGCCGAGTCCTTGGCCTTGGTGGCTTCGGTCTCGAAGGCCTTGAGGTAGTCGCGCGTGAACTTCACCGAGGCCACCGTGTAGGGCGCCGAGCCGTCGGCGTTGGGCAGGTAGTGGCCCGGCACCACGGTCTTGGGGTGCAGCGCGGCGATGCGGTCGAGCGTCTTCACCCAGTCGCGGCGCGACTGCACGGTCTGCGTGTCGGCCACCCAGACGTGGATGTTGGCCGACACCGGGATGCCGCCGACCACCGCCTTCAGCGAGGGAATCCACGCGAAGCTGCGCGCGGGCGTGGGGCCGTCGAGGCCGACGACCTGGATCTTGCGGCCTTCGAGCGTGAGACTGTTGCCGGCCAGCGGCTCAGGCACGACCAGCGCCTGGGGCGCGTTGTCCTTGAGGATCGGGCCCCAGTGCGCGAGCTTGCCGTCCTTCGAGGCCTGGATGGCGGCGACGGTCTGCGGCGTGGCGACGATCTTCGCGTCGGGGAACGCGGCGCGGATCACGTCGAGGCCGAAGTAGTAGTCGGGGTCGCTGTGGCTGATGTAGACCGTGGTCAGCTTCTTGCCGCTGTCCTTGATCTTCTGCACCAACGCTTGGGCGTCGTTGCGCTGGAACTGGGCGTCGACCAGCACGGCGTCGGTGGCGCCGACGACCAGCACCGACGACACGGGGAACATCGACTTCGTGCCGGGGTTGTAGACGTCGATCTTCAGGGGCTCGGCGGCATGGGCTGCGAGGGGCGCGAGGGCGAAGGCGGCGGACAGGGCGGCGGCGGCAACGAGGGTTCTGCGGAACATGGCGGTGTCTTTCGGTCGGTTGGATGGAGGGTGACAGCGTGAACAGACCGAATGGTAGGTTGCATGAAACGAAACAAAAACCACCCTAAAGAGAATGAATAGTTTCTGTTATCGGACGAATCAGGTGTCTTCCGGCCGGTCCGTGGCGCACCGCTCGAGGTGCGCGACCAGCAGCTGCGCCGAGGGCGACAGCGCCGCCTCGCCCCGGAAGCAGATCGCGAAGCGCCGCCGCGCCCAGCCGTCCGTGAGCGGCATCAGGCGCAGCCCGAAGGCTTCGGTGAAAGGGCGGGCGACTTCCGCCGGCACCACACTGATGGCCAGCCCGGCGCGCACCACGCGCAGCGCCGCGTCGAAGTTGGATACGAGCACGCGGTACACGAGCGGCTTGCCGGCCACGGCGGCCTCGCGCGCCAGCATCAGCTGCACGGCGCTCAGCGCGGGCATGCCGACGAACTCGTGGTCGAGCACCTGCTCGAAGCGCACCGCGTCGTGGCGGGCCACGGGGTGCGTCGGGTGCGCGACGATCGCGAGGTGGTCGGAGCGGTAGTCGCGCCGTTCCAGCCCGTCGAGGTCGGCCGCGTCCCAGCACAGGCCGATGGACGCCACGCCCTCGCGGATGCCGCGCACGATCTCGGGGCTCACGCGCTCTTCCATGTCGACGCGGATGTTGCGATGCGCCGGGTCTTGCAGGAAGCCGGCCACGTCCTCGGCCAGCGACTCGGCCATGACGGAGGCCGAGGCCAGGATGCGCACATGCCCGCGCGCGCCGCCCGCATACGCGGCCATGTCGCGCTCGATGCGGGTGGCGCTGCCGAGCATGGCGCGCGCATGCTCGAGCAGCGTTTCGCCGGCCGGCGTGGGCACCACGCCGCGGCGCTTGCGCAGCAGGAGCGGTGTGCCGACCGTGTCTTCGAGCTGGGCCAGGCGCTTGCTGATCGCCGAGCCGACGATGTTCGCCTGCTCGCCCGCGCGCGCGATGCTGCGGCTCTCGCAGACGGCAACGAACAGGCGCAGGGTGGTCAGGTCGAGGTCTCGCATGGCATTCCTTGGTGTTCCATTTTGGAATCTGATGGCTTCCAAAATATACCTTCAGGACTGAATTGGAACTTCTACGATCAGGCCATTCATTCCTCACGACGGAGACATCTTCTTGATTCACGCCTTCCTGCCGCCGCGCGCGGTCGTCCGCGAAGTGGGCCTGCGCGACGGACTGCAAAGCATCGCCCGCGTGCTGCCCACCGAGCGCAAGCTCGAATGGATCCGCGATGCACACGCGGCCGGCCAGCGCGAGATCGAGGTGGGCTCCTTCGTGCCCGCGCACCTGCTGCCGCAGCTGGCCGATACCGCCGAACTGCTGGCCTTCGCGAAGACGCTGCCGGGCCTGTTCGCCTCGGTGCTGGTGCCCAACCTCAAGGGCGCCGAGCGAGCCATCGCGGGCGAGGCCGACCTGATGGTCGTGCCGCTCTCGGCCAGCCACGCGCACAGCCTCGCCAACCTGCGCAAGACGCCCGACGAAGTGGTGGCCGAGGTCGGCCGCATGCGTGCGGCGCGTGATGCGGCGGGCAGCAAGACACTGATCGACGGCGGTGTCGGCACTGCGTTCGGCTGCACGCTGCAAGGCCACGTCGCGCCCGACGAGGTGCTGCGGCTGATGCAGGCGCTGCTCGATGCCGGCGCCGACCGCGTGAGCCTGGCCGACACGGTGGGCTATGCCGATCCGGCCATGGTGCGCAGCCTCTTCGAGCGCGCGCTGCGCATCGCGGGCGATCGCCTGTGGTGCGGCCATTTCCACGACACGCGCGGGCTGGGGCTCGCCAATGTCTACGCCGCGCTGGAGGTCGGCGTCACGCGCTTCGACGCCTGCCTGGCCGGCATCGGCGGCTGCCCGCATGCGCCGGGCGCGAGCGGCAATGTCGACACCGAAGACCTGGTCTTCATGCTCGAGAGCATGGGCGTGGCCACGGGTGTCGATCTGCCGAAGCTGCTCGATCTGCGCCGGCGTGTGGCCGGCTGGCTCGACGGCGAGACCTTGCAGGGCACGGTGTGGCGCGCGGGCTTTCCGAAGACCTTCGCACCTGCGGAAGGTGTCACCGTATGAGCATCGAAGCAAAGCGCCTGCCGCTCGCCGGCATCCGCGTGGTCGAGTTCACGCACATGGTCATGGGGCCGACCTGCGGCATGGTGCTGGCCGACCTGGGCGCCGAAGTCATCAAGGTCGAGCCCATCGACGGCGACCGCACGCGGCACCTGCTGGGCGCGGGTGCGGGCTTCTTCCCGATGTTCAACCGCAACAAGAAGAGCATCGCGCTCGACCTGCGCCATCCGCAAGGGCTCGAAGCCGCGCTGCGCCTGTGTGCCACGGCCGACGTGGTGGCGCAGAACTTCCGCCCCGGCACCATGGACAAGTACGGCCTGGGCTACGCCGCGCTGGGCAAGCTCAACCCGCGCCTCGTGTACGTGAATCACACGGGCTTTCTGCCCGGTCCTTACGAGCACCGCACCGCACTCGACGAGGTGGTGCAGATGATGGGCGGCCTGGCCTACATGACCGGGCGTCCCGGCGACCCGCTGCGCGCGGGCAGCAGCGTGAACGACATCATGGGCGGCATGTTCGGTGCCATCGGCGCGATCGCCGCGCTGATGCAGCGCGCCGAAACCGGCCAGGGGCAGGAGGTGCAGTCGGCGCTGTTCGAGAACAACGTGTTCCTGGTCGGCCAGCACATGCTGCAATACGCGATCACGGGACAGGCGGCGGCGCCGATGCCCGAGCGCATCTCGGCCTGGGCGCTGTACGACGTGTTCACCGTGAAGGACGGCGAGCAGATATTCCTGGCCGCGGTGAGCGACGCGCAATGGAAGACCTTCTGCGACGCGCTGGGCTTCGACGACCTGAAGGCCGACGCCACGCTGCAGACCAACAACGACCGCGTGCGCTTGCGTCCCTCGTTGCTGGCCGAGCTGCGCGCCCGCCTGGCCGATCGCTCAGCGGCCGAGCTGTCGGCGATCTTCGAGGCGAAGGGCCTGCCGTTCGCACCGATCACGCGGCCCGAAGACCTGTATGCCGATCCGCACCTGAAGGCCACCGGTGGCCTCGCAGACATCCGCCTGCCCGACGGTGAACGTGCCGGAGAGACGGCGCAAACGACGCTGTTCCCGATCACGCTCGGCGGCGAGCGACTGGGCGTGCGCCTGCATCCACCGACGCTGGGCGAGCACACGCGCGCGCTGCTGGCCGAACTGGGCTACGCGCACGAACAGGTCGAGGCGCTGCACGCCGACGCGGCGGTGGCCTGAGACGTTGCACACGAATCCACAAAGACAAAGAGAGACAAGACCCATGAGCCCGATTTCTTTTTCCTCCATCAACCGCCGTGCACTGCTCGGTCTGGGCGCGTCGGCTGTCGTGCTGTCGACCATCCGCCCGGTGTTCGCGCAGGGCGGCGACAAGCCCGTGCGCTTCATCCTGCCGATCAGCGCGGGCTCGGGCGTGGACGCCATCGCGCGCGCCGCCTCGGTCGCGCTCGGCAAGGCGCTGGGCCAGCCGGTGGTGATCGAGAACCTGCCGGGCGCTGGCGGCATCACCGGCACCTCGGCCGTGATCAAGGCACCCCCCGACGGGTTCACGCTCGGCATGGTGTCGAACAACCATGTGATCAACCCGAGCGTGTTCAAGAAGATGCCGTTCGATGCGATCAATGACATCACGCCCATCAGCGTGGTGGGCGCCACGCCGCTGGTGCTGGCCGTGAATCCGAAGCTGCCGGCGAAGAACGTGAAAGAGCTGGTGGCGCTGCTGCGCGCCAGGCCCGAGGGCTACAACTACGCCTCTTCAGGCAACGGCACGATCATCCACCTGGCCGGTGAGATGTTCATGGACGAGGCCGGCGTGAAGGCGCGGCACATTCCGTACAAGGGCACGGGTCCGATGGTGACCGACATGATCGCGGGGCAGGTCGAGATGGGCGTGGTCGCGCTGCCGGCGGTGCAGCCGCACCTCAAGAGCGGCGCGCTGCGCGCCATCGGCCTGTGCGGCCCGACGCGCTCGCCGGCCGCGCCCGACCTGCCCACCATCGCGGAGCAGGGGCTGCCGAACTACGCGGTCGAAGGCTGGTTCGCGGTGATCGGCCCGCCGAAGATGCAGCCGTCCGACGTGAAGCGCGTGCACGAGGCCATCATGGCCGCCTTCGCCGCGCCCGAGGTGCGCGAGGCGATGGACAAGCAGGGCAACATCGTCAAACCCACGACGCCCGAACAGGCCGCGAGCTATTTCCGCAGCGAGGCCGCGCGCTATGCGGCACTGGTGAAGAAGGCGAACGTGGTGCTGGAGTAAAAAAGGTCTTGCGAAGGTCTTGCTCCTTCCCCTTCCGGGGGAAGGCTGGGATGGGGGCAAGCGGCCTTCGACGAGGCGCTGCGTGGTCATGGAGGCCGTCGTGCCCCCACCCCGACCCTCCCCCGGAAGGGGAGGGAGAAGCACAGGCGAGGCCTAGGCCGGGCCCACCGCGCGGTACAGCGCCCGCACGAAATCCGACTGCGTGATCATTCCCGTCAGCCGCTTCTCTTCATCGATGATCGGAATGTGGTGATGGCCGCCTTCGGAGAACAGCGGCACCAGGTCGACCACGGGCCGCTCGGCGCTGGCCACGCGCACCTGGCGCGTCATGATCTGGCCGACCACCTCGGGCTTGTTCGACATCACCGTGCGCGTGGCACGGATCAGGTCGCGCAACCGGCCGGCAATGCCTTCGTGGTGCTGCAGGTCGAGCTGGCGGAAGAAGTCGGCCTGCGTGACGATGCCGACCACGCGGCGCGTGCGGTCGGTCACCGGCAGTGCCTTGATGCGGTGCGCGTGCATCAGCGTCCAGGCTTCCTGCAGCGGCGTGCCGAACTCCACCGAGATCGGCGTGCGCGACATGATGTCGGCGCAATGCAGCGTGCCCAGGCGGCGCTTGTACGACTCGAGTTCGGTCTGCTGGATCAGCGACTCGAGGTCGTCGCGGCTGATGTCGAGCACCTGGTTGTAGCGGGCCAGCACGGCGTCGATGTCGCTCTGGCTGAAGCGTGCATCGGGCGACGGCGGGCGCACCACCTGCACGTGCGGATAGCGCCGCCCCGTGAGCGTGTTGTAGGCCACGCCGGCCAGCACCAGCAGCAGCGAATTGGTGAAGAACGGAAAGAGCGCCGACGAGAACTGCGTGGTGTGCGTGAGCACTGCCAGCAGCGCCGCGGCGCCGCCCGGCGGGTGCAGGCAGCGCGCGAAGAACATCAGGCCGATGGCGCCGCCCACGGCCACGGCAGCGGCCAGGGCGGGGTCGGGAATCCAAGTCGCGCTGGCGATGCCGACCAGGGCCGACAGCGTGTTGCCGCCGATCACCGGCCACGGCTGCGCCAGCGGGCTCGCGGGCACCGCGAACACCAGCACGGCGCTGGCCCCCAGCGGCGCGATCAGCCAGACGGCGCTGGCCAGCGGACCGGCCAGCCAGCGGCACAGCACGGCCGTGACGAACAGCCCGAGGGCGGCGCCACACACGGCGCGCAGCCGTTCACGCGCGTTGACGTTGGAAGGGCCCGGCAGCCAGGCGCGCAGGTAGGTCCACACTGCGTTGGGTCGCGTCGTCTCCACGCTGCGCTCCTCAGGCTTCTTCGTGGGCGACGCGGCGTCCGATGTCCGGCCAGCGGTGGTGCAGCCAGACCCAGGCGACCAGCCCGATCGTGAGCATCAGCGCCGAGGTCAGCGCCAGTGCCAGCGTGGAGTGCATCACCAGTGGTGCGACCGCACCGGCCACGACGCCGTTGGCGGTGGAGCCGATCACGGCCTGCAGCGACGAAGCCATGCCGCGGCGCTCGGGGTGCAGGTCGAGCACCAGCAGCGTCACCACCGGCACCATCAGCGCCCAGCCGAAGGCGAACACCGCCAGCGGCCACACGGCCCAGGCCACGTGCGCCTGGAAGAAGATGTTGGCCACCACGTTGACCACCGAGGTGACCATCATGATGAGGAAGCCGTCGCGGATCTGCCGCTTGGGCGCGACCTTGCCGGCCATGCGGCCGCTGGCGCGCGCGCCGAGCATGATGCCGCCGATGGTCAGCAGGAAGAACCAGAAGAACTGCTGCGGCTGCAGCGCGAGGTGGTCGCCCAGGAACGCGGGCGCGGCCAGCACGTAGAGGAACATGCCGTTGAAGGGCACGCCGCTGGCGAAGGCCAGCAGCAAGAAGCGCGGGTCGGAGCACAGGTCGCGGTAGCCGCGCATCAGGTGGCGCACCTGGAAGGGCTGGCGGTGGTCCTTGTGCAGCGTTTCGGGCAGCAGCTTGTAGTTGGCGACGAACAGCGCCACGCCCACGGCCACCAGGAACCAGAAGATCGAGTGCCAGCCTGCGTGCACGAAAAGGAAACCGCCCACGATGGGCGCGATGGCGGGCGCCACGCCGAAATAGATCGTCACCTGGCTCATCACCCGCTGCGCCTCGGCCGGCGGGAACATGTCGCGGATGACGGCGCGCGACACCACGATGCCCGCGCCGGTCGACAACCCCTGCAGCCCGCGGAACAGCACCAGCTGCGTGATGGTCTGCGACAGCGCGCAGCCCAGCGAGGCCAGCGTGAACACCGCCAGTCCCCACAGCACCACGGGCCGGCGGCCGAAGCTGTCCGACAGCGCACCGTGGAACAGGTTCATGAACGCAAAGCCGAACAGGTAGGCCGACAGCGTCTGCTGCATCTCGGCCGGCGTCGCGCCGATCGATTTCGCGATGCCCGAGAAGGCCGGGATGTAGGTGTCGATGGAGAAGGGCCCGAGCATGCCCAGCACGGCGAGCAGCACGGCAAGCGCCCAGCGCGGGGCCTGCCAGAGTTTGTCTGCATCGGGATTCATGGAAAGGCGGCTCCGTCGTATTTGTTGTTTGGGGGCGGTGGGAAAACGAGAACGCCCGCCGCCCGTATGAGGGGCAAGGCGGGCGCTTTGGCTTCAGCGAACCTGGATTACAGGGTGTCGATGAAGCTGCGCAGCTTGTCGGAGCGCGACGGGTGCTTCAGCTTGCGCAGCGCCTTGGCTTCGATCTGGCGGATGCGCTCGCGGGTCACGTCGAACTGCTTGCCGACTTCTTCCAGCGTGTGGTCCGTGCTCATCTCGATGCCGAAGCGCATGCGCAGCACCTTGGCTTCGCGCGGCGTGAGCGAGTCGAGGATGTCCTTGACCACGTCGCGCAGGCCGGCCTGCATCGCGGCCTCGATGGGGGCCGTGTTGCTGCTGTCCTCGATGAAGTCGCCCAGGTGCGAATCGTCGTCGTCGCCGATGGGGGTTTCCATCGAGATCGGCTCCTTCGCGATCTTCATGATCTTGCGGATCTTGTCTTCCGGGATCTCCATCTTGGCGGCCAGGATGCCGGCGTCGGGCTCGAAGCCGAACTCCTGCAAGTGCTGGCGCGAGATGCGGTTCATCTTGTTGATCGTCTCGATCATGTGCACCGGGATGCGGATGGTGCGCGCCTGGTCGGCGATCGAGCGGGTGATGGCCTGGCGGATCCACCACGTGGCATACGTCGAGAACTTGTAGCCGCGACGGTATTCGAACTTGTCGACCGCCTTCATCAGGCCGATGTTGCCTTCCTGGATCAAGTCGAGGAACTGCAGGCCGCGGTTGGTGTACTTCTTGGCGATGGAGATCACGAGGCGCAGGTTGGCCTCGATCATTTCCTTCTTGGCATCGCGCGAGGACGATTCGCCCTCGTTCATGCGCTTGTTGATGTCCTTGAGCTCGGTCAGCGGCACCACCACGCGCGACTGGATGTCGGCGAGCTTCTGCTGCAGTTCCTGCACCGGCGGAATGTTGCGCGCGAGCACGGCGCTGTACGACTTGCCGGCCGCGGCCTGCTTCTCGACCCACTTGAGGTTGAGCAGGTTCGAGGCGATGCGGTTGCCGTTCTTGTCGAAGCCGCTGAAGTCGCGGATGAACTCTTCCTGCGGGAAGCCGCACTTGTCCACGATGATGCGGCGCAGTTCGCGTTCCTTCTTGCGCACGTCGTCCACCTGCGTGCGCACCAGGTCGCACAGCTTCTCGATGGTCTTGGCCGTGAAGCGGATGGTCATCAGCTCGTCGGACACGGCCTGCTGGGCCTTGGCGTACGCCGGCGTGCCGTAGCCTTCCTTCTCGTAGATCTTGTGGATCTTCTCGAACATCTCGGCGATGCGGTCGAAGCGCGAGAGGGCCTCGTTCTTGAGTTCTTCGAGCTTCTTGGTCAGGGCCTTGGAGCCGCCCTTGCCGTCGTCGTCGTCTTCCTCGTCGAATTCGTCGAAGTCTTCTTCGGCCACGTAGTCGTCGGCCTCGTTGGGGTTCGAGAAGCCGTCGACGATGGTCGAGATGACGACCTTGCCTTCACGGATCGTCGCGGCCATTTCCAGAATGGCGGCGATGGTGGCGGGGGAGGCCGAAATGGCTTCCATCATGGCCATCAGGCCGCCTTCGATGCGCTTGGCGATTTCGATTTCGCCTTCGCGCGTCAGCAGCTCGACCGTGCCCATTTCGCGCATGTACATGCGGACCGGGTCGGTGGTGCGGCCGAATTCGCTGTCCACTGTGGAGAGCGCGGCTTCGGCTTCTTCCTCGGCTTCTTCCACCGTGGTGGCGGTGGGCGCGGTGTTGTTCAGCAGCAGGGTTTCGGCGTCGGGCGTCTGCTCGTACACCGCCACGCCCATGTCGTTGAGCATGGTGACCACGACTTCCATGGTCTCGGCGTCGACCAGCTTGTCGGGCAGGTGGTCGGAGATTTCGCCGTGCGTCAGGTAGCCGCGGGTCTTGCCCAGCGTGATCAGGGTCTTCAGGCGCGAGCGGCGCTTGGCCAGGTCTTCTTCGGAGAGCACGGTCTCGTCGAGGCCGAACTCCTTCATCAAGGCGCGTTCCTTCGCCTTGCTGATCTTCATGCGCAGCGGCTTGACCTTCTCTTCGGTCGCGGCCGCCGCGGGCTCGTCACCGGCCAGGTCTTCCTCGATGTCCGACAGGTCGATGTCGCTCTCGCCGGCTTCCTTGGCGGCCTTGGGCTTGCGCCCGCGCTTGGCGCCGGTGGCGGGCGCAGCTGCAGCGCTGGCGGCCTTGGGCGGACGGCCGACTTTCTTGGCAGCGGGGGCAGCCGTGGCAGTGGCCGCGGCTTTTTTGGGATCGTCGAGAGAGGTCGATTTCGTGGGCACGGTTTTCACTTTCGTTGCGGCTGCCGTTTTGGACGCGGCGGCAGCCGTCTTGGTTGCCGGTTTGGCACCGGCTTTCAGCGGTTTTTCTGCTGCGGGCTTGGTGGCGACGCTTTTGACGTTTTTGGCAAGTGAAGGAGCAGGCTTCTTTGAACTGGGCATACGACCTCGTTACGACAAGAAAAGACAAGCGGGATCACAGGCGCGCCGTCACGCGGACAGCACCACCATGCCCGTGCACAGGCACGGACAAAACAATTGGGAAACGAGGAATTAATTCCTCACCAGGCAAGATGTCGGGCGAACATTTGGTGTGCAGTCCTTGCGGTTATTGACCCTTTCCGCCGGAATTTACCGTTGGAGTGCGTTGCGCTAGGGGTCGGCCCGGAGGTGCTGCTGTCGCTCTTGCCTAATTTCGCCAGTTGCGAAGCCCTACATTATAGCCTGTTGCGCAAATTTCAAGCAGTATCTGTCCCCGATGCGCGAATGCGGTCGCGCAATTCGAGGCGGCGCGCTTCCAGCGCCTTGTAGCGTTCCAGGGCTTTCGGGTCTTTTCCGACGGCGGCAATGGCTTCGCTCTGCTGGGCTTTCAGGCGGTCGTCGAGCATGAAATCGAGCACGCTCGCCAATTCCTTGGCGGCCTCGGCCAGGTGCTGTTCTTCCTCGCCTTCAGGCACCGGTCCGGCCTCGGAAACGCTCATGAGGCGCTCCGCCAGCGGCGCGAAATCGAGCCCGCGCAGGCCTTCGCGCAGCGCCGCCCAGGGCTGCACGCCGTGCTCGTGCAACTGGCTGTCGAGCCAGGTGAAGAGGGCGCCGTGCTCGCCCGGCAGGTCGCACAGCATCACATGCAACTCGTGCGACAGCGCTTCCCACTGCGCCATGTTCGACAGCACCAGCCGCACCGCCACGTCGGGCCGGCTCGGCGGCTTGCCGCGTCCGCGCAACGGCTCGATGGGTTCCTCGAACTTGCCGCCCCAGCGCTTGCCCTTGGTGAACTTGCGGGGCTGGAACTTGGGCTTGCTCTCGTTTTCGTAGCGCGGAGGCTCATAGTCCTGCGTCGGCGGCATGTCCGGGTAGTAGTCACCCGGGTCGTTGCCGTAGCTGTCGGGTTCGCTGTGGCGCTGCGATGACTGGGGCTGCTGCTGGGCGACGCCGCTCCTGCGCGGGCCGGGCGCGGCGGTGGACCACAGGTCCGACAGCGCCGCGGCGTCGAGCTGCACCAGCGTGGCGATCTCGCTGAGCAACTGCCGCTTGAGCGCACCGTCGGGCATCGCGCTCCAGAGCGGGCGCACGTTGCTCGTCATGTGGGCGCGGCCCTCGGCGGAGCTCAGGTCGCAGCCTTCGCGGGCGGCCTCGAGCATGAAGCGCGACAGCGGCGTGGCCTCGGCCACGAAGCCCGCGAAAGCCTCGGCGCCGTGTGCGCGGATGTAGCTGTCGGGGTCGTGCTCCGCTGGCAGGAACAGGAACTTGATGCTGCGCGTGTCGGTGGCGTAGGGCAGGGCGCCGTCGAGCGCCTTGCGGGCGGCGCGGCGTCCGGCGGCGTCGCCGTCGAAGCTGAACACCACCGATTCGGTGAAGCGGAACAGCTTCTGCACGTGCTCGGTGGTGCAGGCCGTGCCGAGCGTGGCCACCGCGTTCGGAAAGCCGAGCTGGGCCAGCGCCACCACGTCCATGTAGCCCTCGGTGACGAGCGCGTAGCCGCGGTCGCGAAAGGCGGCGCGTGCCTCGTACAGGCCGTAGAGCTCGCGGCCCTTGCTGAACACGGGCGTCTCGGGCGAATTCAGGTACTTGGGTTTTTCGTCGCCGAGCACGCGCCCGCCGAAACCGATGCATTCGCCCTTGACGTTGCGGATGGGGAACATCACGCGGTCGCGGAAGCGGTCGTAGCGCTTGGCTTCCTCGTCGCTGAGCTTGCCTTCCTCGTTGTTGACGATCACCAGTCCGCTCTCGGCGAGCAGCGGATCGTCGTAATCGGGAAACACGCTGGCCAGCGCGCGCCAGCCGGCGGGCGCGTAGCCGATGCCGAACTGCCTGGCGACCTCGCCCGAGACGCCGCGGCCTTTGAGGTACTCGATGGCGCCGGGCGCCTGGCGCAGTGCCTTGCGGTAGGCGTCGCCGGCTTTTTCGAGCACGTCGGTCAGCGTGGCCTGCTTCTGGCGCTGGCTGGCGGCGCGGGCGCGTTCGGCGGGCGAGACGTCGTCCTCGGGCACCTGCAGGCCGTACTGGCCGGCCAGGTCGTGCACCGCTTCGACGAAGCCCATGCCGGCATGCTCCATGAGGAAGCCGATGGCGTTGCCGTGCACGCCGCAACCGAAGCAGTGATAGAACTGCTTCGTCGGGCTGACCGAGAACGAGGGCGACTTCTCGCCGTGGAAGGGGCACAGCCCCATGAAGTTGGCGCCGGCCTTCTTGAGCTGGACGTAGCGGCCGACGATTTCGACCACATCGGCGCGCGCGATGAGTTCCTGGATGAAAGAAGCGGGGATGGTCATGGCTGCGGGGAGCGGCAAATCATACGCAAGCGCACGGGCGGCATACTGAACCCCGCCGCAAACCCACATCACGCATGAAGACGCCCCTTCCCCTGCAACACGCCGCGCCGCTGCTGCGCCATCCGCTGCGCTTCGTCTGGGGCGCGCTCAAGGACTTCCGCGCCAACCAGGGGCTGCTTCTGGCGGGCGCGGTTGCTTACTACGCGCTGCTGTCCATCGTGCCGCTGCTGATCGTGAGCGTGATGGCGCTGTCGCACGTGATCGATCAGGCCGAGCTGCTGCGCACCATCGGGCGCTACCTGGAGTGGCTGCTGCCGGGGCAGTCGAAATCCGTCGTGGCCGAGCTGTCGAGTTTCATGGACCATCGCGCGGTGCTCGGGCCGGTGCTGCTGGTGACGATGATTTTCTTCAGCTCGCTGGCGTTCAGCGTGCTCGAAAGCGCGATGGCGGTGATCTTTCACCACCGCAAGGCCGACCACAAGCGTCACTTCCTGGTGTCGGTGGCGATGCCGTACCTCTACATCCTGAGCCTGTGCGCGGGGTTGTTGCTGGTCACGCTGGTGTCGGGCGCGCTCCAACTCGTGGGGCAGGAAAGCGTCGACCTGCTGGGACGCAGCTGGTCGCTGTCGGGCGTGTCGGGGTTGCTGCTGTACCTGCTGGGGCTGGGCGGCGAGATCTTCATGCTGACCTCGCTCTACCTCGTGATGCCCGCCGGGCGCATGTCGCTGCGCCACGCACTCCTGGGCGGCATCACCGCCGCGCTGCTGTGGGAGGCCACGCGACGCGTGCTGATCTGGTATTTCTCGACGCTGTCGCAGGTGAACGTGGTCTACGGCTCGCTCACCACGGCGATCGTGGTGCTGCTGAGCCTGGAGATCGCCGCCACGCTGGTGCTGCTCGGGGCCCAGGTGATCGCGAATTACGAGCGCCTGGACCGCACCGGCAGCACGAAGCTGCCGGCGTCCGAGGTCAGCGAGGGGCCAATCGAATCGCTCCGTCCAGACGAATCACCTCGCCGTTGAGCATGTCGTTCTCGATGATGTGCTTGGCCAGCTTGGCGTAGTCGTCGGGCGTGCCCAGGCGCGAAGGGAAGGGCACGCTGGCGGCCAGCGCGTCCTGCACCTCCTGCGGCATGCCGAACAGCATGGGCGTGCCGAAGATGCCGGGGGCGATGGTCATGTTGCGGATGCCGCTGCGCGCGAGGTCGCGGGCGATGGGCAGGGTCATGCCGACCACGCCGCCCTTCGAGGCGCTATAGGCGGCCTGGCCGATTTGGCCGTCGTAGGCCGCGACCGAGGCGGTCGAGATCAGCACGCCGCGCTCGCCGGTGGTTTCGGGCTCGTTCTTGCCCATGGCGTCGGCCGCCAGGCGGATCATGTTGAAGCTGCCGATCAGGTTGACCGTGACGGTCTTGCTGAACACGGCCAGTGCGTGCGGGCCGTTCTTGCCCACGGTCTTCTCGGCCGGAGCGATGCCGGCGCAGTTCACGAGGCCGACCAGCTTGCCCAGCTTGAGCGCGGCGGCCACGGCGGCTTGGCCGTCGGCTTCCTGGCTCACGTCGCACTTGACGAACACGCCACCGATTTCCTTGGCAACGGCTTCACCCTTGTCAGCCTGCATGTCGGCGATCACCACCTTGCCGCCGTTGGCGGCCAGCATGCGCGCCGTGCCTTCGCCGAGGCCCGAAGCGCCACCCGTAACGATAAAAACCTTGCCGTCGATTTGCATGAAAAGTCTCCAGAGATGAGGTCTGCATTATCGAAGACGCCGCCGGGGCCAAAAAAAAGGCCTCGTCGTGAGACGAGGCCCTGAATTGGATCCGTGAGGACCCAAGGAGACAACTGGTGGTGGTCGGTGCTTAGCGCTTGCGCGAAGCGGTGGCCGTCTTGGCAGCGGCGACAGCTTGGGTCGACACGGCGTTGAAGTTGGCTTCGGCGACGTCCGACGCTTGCTTGACGGCCTTCTGGACCGATTCGAAAGCGTTGTTGGCGGCAGCCACGGCGCTCTTCAGCACGGCAACGGCGGTTTCCGAACCGGCGGGGGCGTTCTTCGAAGCGCTGTCGACGAGGCCGACGAAGGCTTGCTGGGCTTCAGCGGCCTTGGCTTCGAAAGCCTTCGAGAATTCGGCGCCGGTACCTTGGGCGATGTCGTACAGGTGACGGCTGTAGGCAGCGGTCTTTTCAGCCAGGGGCTGGAACAGGCTGGCTTGCAGCGTCAGCAGCTCTTGGGCGTCCTTGACGCTCAGGGCCGCCTGGGCGGTGCTCTGGGCTTCGGTCAGGGCGGCCTTGGAAGCGGTCACGTTCAGTTCGACCAGCTTTTCGACGCCTTCGAAGGCCTTGGTGGTCAGGCCGAACAGGGTTTCGAGGTTGGCTTTTTGGGCGGCGAGGATTTGGTCAGCGGTCAGGGCCATTTGAGATCTCCAGAAAGGATGATGGGGTGGTCGATTCACGTTGCGCTGCGCCTCGTCGTCTATGTTGCGGTGCAGCATGGCCTCAAGTATAGGCAGCTGAACGCAGCGAGCAAGCGGTTTTTGTTGCTATGCAGCAATTTAGAAGCGGCCTTCTAAATCCGGCAGATCCGGCATGCACGGGGCATGCGGCCAGAATGCCGCCATGCGTGCTTTCTATTCCGGGCAGTTCGTCCTGCCCCTGCCGCCGGGCCATCGATTTCCCATGTCGCGCTACGCGATGCTGCGCGACCGCCTGCAGGAGCAGCTGTCGGCCGTCGAGATGGACCCGGCGCCGCGCGCCACCGACGACGAGCTCGCGCTGGCCCACACCCCCGAATGGATCGCCGCCGTCAGCGAAGGCCGCGTGAGCCCGCAGGCCATGCGCGAGATCGGTTTTCCCTGGAGCGAGGCGATGGTCGAGCGCTCGCGCCGATCCACCGGCGCCACCATCGCCGCCTGCCGCGCGGCCTTCGCGGGCGGCGTGGCGGCCAACATGGCGGGCGGCACGCACCACGCCTATGCCGACAAGGGCAGCGGCTTTTGCGTCTTCAACGATGCAGCGGTGGCCGCGCGGCTGATGCAGGCCGAGCGGGGCCGGGATCGCGTGACGGGTCGGCCGCTCGAGGTGGCGGTGATCGACCTCGACGTGCACCAGGGCAACGGCACGGCCAGCATCTTCCGCAACGACCCGAGCGTGTTCACGCTCTCGTTGCACGGGCAGAAGAACTTCCCGTTCCGCAAGGAGGTGAGCGATCTGGACGTCGAGCTGCCCGATGGCTGCGGCGACGCCGAGTACCTGAGCGCCCTGGAGCACGCCCTCGACGAACTCGACCGGCGCTTCTGGCCCGGCCTGGTGATCTATCTGGCAGGTGCGGACCCCTTCGAGCGCGACCGGCTCGGCCGCCTCAAGCTGAGTTTCGACGGGCTGGAGGCGCGCGACCGGCGCGTCTTCGACTGGGCGTGGCAGCGTCGTCTGCCGCTGGCCTTCGCGATGGCTGGCGGCTATGCCAGCGACATCGCCGAGACGGTGCAGGTGCAGGTCGGCACCTTCAAGGTCGCCTTCGAATACTGGCGTCGCTGGCAGAATGCCGCGCGATGAACGCCCCTGCCAAACCTACCCCGCACGCGCGCAGCAGCTACCGCGCGTTTCGCAGCATCCCGACGCGCTGGGCCGACAACGACATGTACGGCCACGTCAACAACGTCGTCTACTACAGCTGGTTCGACACTGCGGTGAACGCGCTGCTGATCGAGCGCGGTGCGCTCGACATCCACGGCGGCCAGACGATCGGCTTCGTGGTCGAGACCCAGTGCAACTACTTCGCCCCGGTGGCCTTCCCGCAGACGGTGGAGGTGGGCATCCGCGTGGCGCAGGCCGGGCGTTCGAGCGTGCGCTACGAGATCGCGCTGTTCGCCGAAGGCGCCGACACCGCGGCCGCGCAGGGGCACTTCGTGCACGTCTACGTCGACCGCGCGACGCAGCGGCCGGTGCCGTTGCCCGAGGCGCTGCAGCAGGTGGTCGATTCGCTGCGCGTCTGAGCGCGCCTGAGCGCGCATGAAAAACGGCGCCCGAGAGCGCCGTTCGTGAGCAGGGCCGCGGCCCGGCTTACATGGTCTTCTTCATGGCCTTGATGTCGGCCTTGCCCTGGGCCTCGTCGGCCTTGGCCTGCTTCACGCAGGCGGACTTGGCTTCGCCCTGCTGGTCGTCGCACTTTTCCTTCGCGACTTCATAGGCGGCCTTCACTTTCTCCTCGGCCACCTTGCGGGCGTGGCTGTCGCTGGGCTGGTACTGCTGCTCCAGCTCGGCCTTGGCCACTTCTTCCTTGCCCTTGGCTTCCTTCTGGCAGACGTCCTTGGCGTTGTCCTTCAGCGTGTCGCACTGGGTCTTGGCGACCTTGTAGTCGGCCTCGACCTTTTCCTTGGCGACCTTGTACTCGTCCTTGGTCATTGCCCCGGCCTGGCCGGCGACAAGGAAGGTGGAGGCGAGCGCGAGCATGACGAGGTGCTGTTTTTTCATGGTGTGTCCTTTGCGGTGAATGTCAGGGGAAGCGAAGGGGAGTGGCCGGACGGCTTCTTCCTCGGGACGCCTCAGTACTTTTCGAACCAGAGCGCGTCTGGCGAGCGGCCGTCGCGAGATTCCCAGTCCTTCACCTGTTTCTCGGCCTCGTCGCGGCTGATGCCGTGGCGTTCCTGGATGCGGCCCAGCAGCTGGTCGCGCTTGCCGGCGATGACGTCGAAATCGTCGTCGGTCAGCTTGCCCCATTGCTCCTTGACCTTGCCCTTGAGCTGCTTCCAGTTGCCTTCGATGGTGTCCTTGTTCATGCGAATCTCCTTGAGAAAGAGTGATGACCCGGCGGAACATGCCGCCGCCGTGAAATCAATGTCGCGTGAGTGATTCCCCCTGCCGGTAGGACGTGCAGGCCGGCCCTCGTAGGCAGAGGCCGACGCAGGCCGTGATAATGGAACGGACGCCGAAGCCAGAGACCCGAGACACCGCGCACCGCATCATGATCATTCACAGCCTGCTCGACACCGACCTCTACAAGTTCACGATGATGCAGGTGGTCCTGCACCACTTTCCAGGGGCGCGGGTCGAGTACCGCTTCAAATGCCGCAACCCCGGCGTCAACCTCGCGCAGTTCGCGGGGCAGATCCGCGACGAGATCCGCAGCCTGTGCTCGCTGCAGTTCCGCGACGCCGAGCTGGCCTACCTGCGCTCGATGCGCTTCATCAAGAGCGACTTCGTCGACTTCCTCGGGCTCTTCCGGCTCAACGAGAAGTACATCAACGTCATTCCCCAGCCCTCGGGCGAGCTCGAGATCCGCATCAAGGGGCCGTGGCTGCACACCATCCTGTTCGAGATTCCGGTGCTGGCCATCGTGAACGAGGTCTACTTTCGCAACACCCAGAAGAACCCCGACTTCGAGGAAGGCCGCCGCCGCCTCGACCTCAAGATCAGCCAGCTGCAGGAAGCCGGCCTGGGCGACCTCAAGATCGCCGACTACGGCACGCGCCGCCGCTTCTCGAAGGACTGGCACGAGGAAGTGCTGCGCACCCTGACCCAGCGGCTCGGCGCCGTGGCCTCGCCGCCGGCCAAGTCGCCCGCAGGCGAACGTCTTCCGCAGCTGGCGGGCACCAGCAACGTGCTGTACGCCATGAAGCTCGGGCTCATTCCGCTGGGCACCATGGCGCACGAGTACCTGCAGGCCTGCCAGGCGCTGGGCCCGCGCCTGCGCGACAGCCAGATCTTCGGTTTCGAGAGCTGGGCACGTGAATACCGCGGCGACCTGGGCATCGCGCTGTCCGACGTGTACGGCATGAGCGCCTTCCTGCGCGACTTCGACCTGTACTTCTGCAAGCTCTTCGACGGCGCGCGCCACGACAGCGGCGACCCGTTCCAGTGGGGCGAGCGCATGCTGGCGCATTACCACGCGAACCGGGTCGATCCGCTCACCAAGACGCTGATCTTCAGCGACGGCCTCACGGTGCCGCGCACCATCGAGCTGTACCAGCAGTTCCGCGGCCGCTGCCTGCTGGCCTTCGGCATCGGCACCAACCTCACCAACGACCTGGGCTACGAGCCGCTGCAGATCGTCATCAAGATGATCCAGTGCAACGACCAGCCGGTGGCCAAGCTGTCGGACACGCCGTCCAAGAACATGTGCGAGGACGAGAAATACCTGGCCTACCTGCGCCAGGTGTTCGAGATCGAACAACCCCCCGTGTGAACCCTGTACCGGCACCGTGCGGCGCTTCGTCTGGTACGGTACGGCCCCATGAAAAAATCCCTCCGACTGGCCGCGGCCGCACTGCTGCCGCTGATGTTCCCCGCCCTCGCGTCGGCCGCTGAATTCAACGGCGCCACGCTGTCGCCGCTGTGGGGCGTGCCCTTCGCGGGCATCCTGCTGTCGATCGCGCTCATGCCGTTGCTGGTGCCGTCGTTCTGGCATCACCACTACGGCAAGGTCTCGGCCGCCTGGGCGCTGGCTTTCCTGCTGCCGTTCGCCGTGATCTACGGCGTGCCGCTGGCCGGGGCGCAGATGGTGCATGCGCTGGTCGAGGAGTACATCCCTTTCATCATCCTGCTCACCGCGCTGTTCACGGTGGCCGGAGGCATCCATATCCGGGGCAACCTGCACGGCGCGCCCGGGCTCAACACGGCCATCCTGGCCATCGGAGCCGTGCTTGCCAGCTTCATGGGCACCACGGGCGCCTCGATGCTGCTGATCCGTCCGCTGATCCGCGCCAACGACAACCGGGTGCACCGGGCGCACGTGGTCGTGTTCTTCATCTTCATCGTCTCGAACGCGGGCGGCTCGCTCACGCCGCTGGGTGATCCGCCGCTGTTCCTGGGCTTCCTGAAGGGCGTCGACTTCTTCTGGACCGCGCAGCACATCCTGCCCGACACGCTGTTCATCCTGGCCGTGCTGCTCGGGCTGTTCTACCTGATCGATCGCCACTACTACCGCAAGGAGGGGGTGCTGCCGGTCGACCCGACCCCCGACACCAAGCGCATCGGCTTCGACGGCGCCATCAACTTCGTGCTGCTGGGCGGCGTGGTTGCGCTGGTGCTGCTCAGCGGCTTCTGGAAGTCGCCGGTCACGTTCGACATCTACGGCTCGAAGATGGGCCTGCCGGGGCTGGTGCGTGACGTGGGCCTGATCGCCATCACGCTGCTCTCGCTGAAGATCACCGCCGCCAAGGTGCACGCCGACAACCAGTTCGAGTGGGGGCCGATGGCCGAAGTGGCCAAGCTCTTCGCCGGCATCTTCCTGACCATCATCCCGGTGATCGCCATGCTCAAGGCCGGCACGCAGGGCCCGTTCGGCGCCATCGTGGCCGCGGTGACGCGCGCCGACGGCCAGCCCGACCCGGCCATGTATTTCTGGGCCACCGGCATCCTGAGCTCGTTCCTGGACAACGCCCCGACCTATCTCGTGTTCTTCAACACGGCGGGCGGCGACCCGGTGGCGCTCATGACCACCTATGCCACCACGCTGGCCGCCATCTCGGCCGGCGCCGTGTTCATGGGCGCGAACACCTACATCGGCAACGCGCCGAACCTGATGGTCAAGGCCATCGCCGAAAGCCGCGGCGTGCGCATGCCCAGCTTCTTCGGCTACATGCTGTGGTCGGGTGCGATCCTGATCCCGCTGTTCGTCGCCACGACCTTCCTCTTCTTCCGCTGATCCTTCCCGCCCTTCCAAGAAAGAGACACGTTCCATGAGCAGCAGCAAGCCCAAGATCCTGGTCGCCCGCGCAGTGTTCCCCGAGACCCTCGCGCGTCTCGCGCAGCATTTCGAGGTCGAATCGAACCAGGGCGACGAGACCTGGAGCAAGGATCAACTGATCGCGAAGCTGCAAGGCAAGCAGGGCGCCTTCACCACCGGCAGCGAGCGCATCGACGCCGCCGTGCTCGACGCCTGCCCCGAGCTGAAGATCTGCGCCAACATGGCCGTGGGCTACAACAACTTCGACGTCGACGCGATGGCCGCGCGCGGCGTGCTCGGCACCAACGCGCCCGACGTGCTGACCGAGACCACGGCCGACTTCGGCTTTGCACTGCTCATGGCCACCGCGCGCCGCATCACCGAGAGCGAACACTTCCTGCGCGCGGGCAAATGGGAAAAGTGGAGCTACGACATGTTCGCCGGCTCCGACATCCACGACGCCACGCTCGGCATCATCGGCATGGGCCGCATCGGGCAGGGCATTGCCAGGCGCGGCGCGCACGGCTTCGGCATGAAGGTGATCTATCACAACCGCTCGCGCCTCGATGCGGCGCTCGAAGCCGAATGCAAGGCCAGTTATGTCGGCAAGGAAGAACTGCTGAAGACCGCCGACCATGTCGTGCTGGTCGTGCCGTATTCGGCGGCGTCGCACCATACCATCGGCGCGGCCGAGATCGCGCTCATGAAGCCGACGGCCACGCTGGTCAACATCGCGCGCGGCGGCATCGTCGACGATGCGGCGCTGGCCGTGGCACTGCGCGAGAAGCGCATCGCCGCCGCCGGCCTCGACGTGTTCGAGGGCGAGCCGAAGGTCCATCCCGATCTGCTCACCGTGCCCAACGTGGTGCTCACGCCGCACATCGCGAGCGCCACCGTGCCCACGCGCCGCGCCATGGCCGATCTGGCGGCCGACAACCTCATCGCGTGGGGCAGCGGCAAGGGGCCCTTGACCCCAGTCACGCCGGTGCCGGCCGCCACGAAGTCACAAGAAATCTGACAGCGAGAGCGACACGCCCCCACCTTGGAACTGACGGATCTGATTCTTCTTGCACTGGCCGCACTCGCCGTGGTGCAGCTGGTGCTGGTCATCTGGCTGCTGGCCCGCCGGCAGCCCGCACCCGATCACAGCGAGATGCTGGGCGTGCTCGCCGCCATGGGCCGTGCCAACGAGCGCACCGAGCGTGAGCTGCGCCGCGAGATCGGCGACAACGCGCGCGGCGCGCGCCAGGAAACCGCGCAGGCCTTCGCCACCTTCCAGCAATCGCTGGTGCAGCAGGGCGCCGAGGCCACGCGCACGCAGAACGCGCAGCTCGACGCCTTCTCGCTGCAGCTGGCATCGCTGCAGAAAACCTTGGCCGACACGCTGAACACCCAGCTGCAGGGCCTGAGCGAGTCGAACGCGCGCCGCCTCGCCGAGGTGCGCACGACGATGGAAACCCAGCTCGCGCAACTGCAGCAGAACAACACCGCCAAGCTCGACGAGATGCGCAAGACGGTCGACGAAAAGCTGCAAAGCACGCTCGAAGCCCGCCTGGGCGAGAGCTTCAAGCAGGTGGCCGACCGGCTCGAACAGGTGCACAAGGGCCTGGGCGAGATGCAGACGCTGGCCGTGGGGGTCGGCAGTCTGCAGCGTGTGCTGACCAACGTGAAGACGCGCGGCGTGTTCGGTGAGGTGCAGCTCGAGGCGCTGCTCGAACAGGTGCTCACGCCCGAGCAGTTCGCGCGCCAGATCGAGACCAAGCCGCGCAGCGGCCAGCGCGTCGACTTCGCGATCCGCTTTCCGGGGCGCGGCGACGACGGCGCGCCGGTGTGGTTGCCCATCGACGCCAAGTTTCCGCGCGACGACTACGAACGCCTGATCGACGCCCACGAGCGCGCCGATGCGGCCGGTGCCGAGGCTGCGGCCAAGGCGCTCGAAACGCGCATCCGCGTCGAGGCCAAGTCGATCGCCGACAACTACCTCGCGGCGCCGCACACCACCGACTTCGCGATCCTGTTCCTGCCGGTCGAAAGTCTCTATGCCGAGGTGCTGCGCCGTCCGGGGCTGATGGACGCGATGCAGCGCCAGCACCGCGTGACGCTGGCCGGTCCGACCACCTTGCTCGCCATGCTCAACAGCCTGCACATGGGCTTTCGCACGCTGGCGCTGGAGCAGCAGGCTTCGGAGGTCTGGAAGGTATTGGGTGCGGTCAAGACCGAGTTCGGGCGCTACGGTGAATGGATCGAACGCATCAAGGAGCAGATGGCCAAGGCCTCCGACACCATCGACAAGGCGGACACCCGTACCAAGCAAATGCGGCTGGCACTGCGCAAGGTCGAGGCACTGCCCGAAGAGCAATCGCAGGCATTGCTGCCGCCCGTTGCCGACACTGACAGCGAGGGCGACGACACCCCGTGAAAGGTTCTGAACTGCTGCGCGTCATCGGCGCCCAGGTCTGTCTGCACGCCACGATGGCGGGCATGCGGCTCGCCACACCGCTGCTGGCGCTGCAGCAAGGCTACAGCGCAGCGGCCGTCGGCCTGCTGATCGCGCTGTTCGCGCTGACGCAGGTGTTTCTTGCGCTGCCGGCCGGGCGCTTCGCCGACCGGCACGGGCTCAAGCGGCCGCTGTGGCTGTCGGTGATTGCCGCCTCCGGTGGGGCGGGGCTGGCGCTGGTCTTCCCGGTGTTCCCCGTCATGTGCATCGCCGCACTGCTGACCGGCGGCGCCACCGGCGCGACCGTCATCGCGCTGCAGCGCCACGTGGGGCGCTCGGCCACCGACCCGACGCAACTCAAGCGCGTGTTCAGCTGGCTGGCCATTGCGCCCGCTGCGGCGAACTTCGTCGGGCCCTTCCTGGCAGGCTTGCTGATCGACCACGCCGGCCGCGCGCCGGCCGACATGCTGGCCTTTCGCATCTGCTTCGCCGTGATGGCCTTCCTGCCGCTGCTGTGCTGGCTGTTGGCACGCGGCGCACACGAGCCGCCGCGGGTGGCGCCGGCCGCGGGTGCCGCGCCCACGCGGGCCTGGGACCTGCTGCGCGAGCCGATGTTTCGCCGCCTCTTGTTCGTGAACTGGCTGCAGTCGTCGAGCTGGGACGTGCATGCCTTCGTGCTGCCGGTGCTGGGCCACGACCGGGGCATCAGCGCCTCGGTGATCGGCTCGATCCTCGGCGCCTTCGCGATCGCCGCGGCGGTCATTCGCGTGGTGCTGCCGCTGGTGGCATCGCGCGCCTCGGAGCGCAGCGTGATCCTCACATCAACCGTCGTCACGGCGGCCGTGTTCGCGGTCTATCCGCTGCTGGATTCGCCGTGGACCATGGGCATCTGCTCCGTGATCCTGGGCTTTGCGCTCGGCGCGGTGCAGCCGATGGTGATGAGCATGCTGCACCAGATCACGCCGCACGCGCGGCACGGCGAAGCACTGGGGCTGCGGCTCATGACCATCAACGCGTCGAGCGTCGCGATGCCGATGCTGTTCGGCTCGCTCGGCGCGCTCATCGGCATCGCTGGCGTGTTCTGGGTGGTGGGCGGCGTGCTGGCGCTGGGCGCCAAGGCGACCTGGGGATTGAAGCTCTGACGTGCGCGGGCAGGGCGCCTGACGGCGGCCTGAATCCCACGTTGCAAATAACAGTAATTCTCATTTGATTGACAAAATACTGACTCAAAGTCAGTATCGGCGCCTTCTTCGTTCCTGAACCGAAGGCGTCCATGGACTCCCATTCCCCGTCGGCCACTGCCGACGATCCGCGCCGCCGCCTGGCCCTCGTGGCGGCGGTCTACCTCGGCAGTTTCATCGCCACGCTCGACGTGAGCATCGTCAACGTCGCGCTGCCCACGCTGCAGCGCGCGCTCGCGACCGACCTGGCGGGGCTGCAGTGGGTGATCGACATCTATGCGCTGTGCCTGTCGGCCTTCATGCTGTCGGCCGGCCCGATCGGTGACCGCTACGGCCGCAAGCGCGCCTGGCTGGCCGGTGTGGTGGTCTTCACCGTGGGCTCGGCGATGTGCGCGATGGCCTCCGGCCTGCCCATGCTGCTGGCCGGCCGCGCGGTGCAGGGCGTGGCGGGCGCGTTGATGATTCCGGGCGCGCTGTCGTTGCTGGCGCATGCCTTTCCCGAGCCGGCGAGCCGCGCGCGGGTGATCGGCGGCTGGTCGTCGTTCACGGCGCTGTCGCTGATCCTCGGGCCGATGCTCGGTGGTCTGCTGGTGGACCACGCGGGCTGGCAGAGCATCTTTCTCATCAACCTGCCGATCGGTGTGCTGACCGTGGCGCTGGGCGTGTGGGGGCTGCGCGAGTCGTCGCACCCCGAGCACGCGGCGCTCGACCCGGCGGGGCAGGTGCTCAGCGTGCTCTGGCTCGGCGCGCTGACCTACGGGCTCATCGCCGCAGGCGAGCACGGGTGGGGCTCGCGCCACGCGGTGATGGCGCTCGTGGCGGCGGGCGTCGGGCTGGCGTTGTTCCTGGCCGTGGAGGCGCGCGTGGAGCGGCCGTTGCTGCCGCTTGCACTGTTCCGCGACGCGCGCTTTTCGGTCACCAACTTCGCTTCGTTCGTGCTGGGCTTTTCCACCTACGCGAGCCTGTTCTTCTTCTCGCTCTTTCTTCAGCAGGTGCAGGGCTGGTCGGCCAGCGAGACCGGCTGGCGGCTGGTGCCGCAGTTCGTGGCGACCGGCATCGTGGCCTCGCAGTTCGGCCGGCTGGCGCGACGCTTCGAAGTGCACACGCTGATGGTCGCGGGCTACGGGCTGATCGGCGTGGCGATGCTGCTGCTGACGCTGTTCTCGGTCGACACGCCGTATCTGCCGCTGGCGCTGCTCTTCGTGGCTCTCGGCGTGGGCGCGGGCCTTGCCGTGCCGGCCACGAGCACGGCCGTGATGGCCTCGGTGCCCGCGCAGCGTTCGGGCATGGCCTCGGCGACGATGAACGCGTTGCGCCAGGGCGGCATGCTGATCGGCATTGCGCTGCTCGGCACGTTGATGCGCACCCGCGCCACCGCGCTGATGACTGAATCGCTCGCACGCGCCGGCGTGCCCGATGCGTCGCAGGCGGCGGTGGCCGCGGTTTCGCGGCACGACCTCGGCGCGCTCGCGGCGCTCGATGCCACCGCCGCGCAGCGGCTGCTGAGCGATGCGCTCGCGGGTGGCTTCCACGGCGCGATGGCCTGCGCCGGCGTGGCCGGGTTGCTGGCGGCGGGGCTGCTGCTGCGCGTCAGGCCGCGTGCCGCCGCGCTGACGGCCGCCACGCGCGCCTGAGCCCGAGCCGTTTGCCATGCCTGCCGTCCGCCTTCCCTTCCTGCGTCGGGGTGCCCGGCGCCTTTCACACGATCACAAGGAGTCTTTCATGATCCGTCACGAACTCAGTCAATGGCCGCTGGTCATCAGCGTGTCCGCAGGCTTGCAGACGCTGGAGAGCCTGCAGGCCTTCACCGAAGACTGGAACCGCTGGCTCGACCGCGGTGAACCCTTTGTCTCGCTGCGCGTGTTCGCGGATGCCGACGCGCTGGTCCATCCCGAAGGCAGCGCCCAGAGCGCCAAGCAGTGGCTGCAGGCGCGCGGCGCCGACATCCGCCGCCATATGATGGGCATGGCGAGCGTGGTGCCCGCTGACCAGTTCGAGAAGATCAGCAAGATGAACGTCGAGAAGCTCTTCGGCATCCCCGCAAGCACTTTCGCCCGCACCGACGAAGCGCTGGCCTGGCTGCGCGAACGCGTGCTGGCCCCGCGCGGTCTGCGCCTCGATGCAGCGGCAGTGCGCGCCGCCGTCGACGCGGCACGCGCCGGCGCCACGGCCGGCTGAGCGCGACCCGCCCCCCACCATGACTAGCAGCACCCCCGACGACACTTCGACCACCGCACGCCGCCGCACCAAGGCGCCGCAGACCCGCGCCGTCGCGCTGATGGATGCCGCGGAGCAGCTGTTCATCACCAAGGGCATTGCCGCCACCAGCATCGACGACATCGCGGCCGGCGCACAGGTGGCCAAGGGCACCTTCTATCTGTACTTTCCGTCGAAGGAGGCGCTGCTCGGCGCGCTGCAGCAGCGCTTCGTCGACACCTTCTGCGCACGGCTGCAGGAGGCGATGGATCGCCACGCGCCGGGCAAGTACCGCGCGCGGCTCAAGGCCTGGGTGGAAACGGGGCTGGAGACCTACCTCGACAACGTCGCGCTGCACGACGTGGTGTTCCACGAGTACCGGCCCGAAGACCGGCGCATGCGCAACGACAACGTGGTCATCACGCAGCTCGTGACCCTGCTGAAGCAGGGTGATGCCGCAGGCGTGTGGGAGGTCGAGGACGCGACGCTGACGGCCGTGATCCTCTTCAATGCGCTGCATGGCGTGGCCGACGATACCGTGGCGATGGGGCCGCATGCGAACCCCGTGGCCGACCGGCGCCGCCGTGCCCGCGCGCTCACGCGCTTCTTCGAGCAGGCCCTGCGGCCTGACGACGGCGACGACGCCTGATAAAAAGTTGGGGTTTTTCGTGGAACACCGAGGAACCGGCTTTGCCGGGCCTCTGGTGTTGCCCCCGGTAGGGGGAGGGAGAAGCGACACGAAGTGCGCGCAGCCTGGGGGCGAGCTCTACAGCTTGTAAAAGCGCTTGATCGCGTCCCAGGCATCTTCGGGCGCGTCGACGTATTCGAAGAGCTTCACGTCGCCCGGCGAGATCACCCCCTCGTCGACGAGGAAGTCGAAGTCGATCAGCCGCTTCCAGTAGTCGGAGCCGAACAGCACGATCGGCACCGGCTTTGACTTCTTGGTCTGCACCAGCGTGATCACCTCGAACAGCTCGTCGAGCGTGCCGAAGCCGCCCGGGAACGCCACCAGCGCCTTCGCACGCATCATGAAATGCATCTTGCGGATCGCGAAGTAGTGGAACTTGAAGCTCAGCGCCGGCGTGACGTAGGGGTTGGCTTCCTCTTCCATCGGCAGCGCGATGGCCAGGCCGACCGAGAGGCCCCCGGCTTCGTGCGCGCCGCGGTTGGCCGCCTGCATGATGCCGGGGCCGCCGCCGGTGCACACGAAGAGCTTGTCCTGCGGCTCCTTCTTCTCGCTGTACTGCGCGACCAGCTTGCCGAAGGTGCGGGCCTTCTCGTAGTAGTGCGAATTGCGCGCGAGCCGGCGCCAGCGTTCGGCCGCGGTTGTGTCGCCGGCGGCTTCGGCCTGCGCGATCAGCGCGGTGGCCTCGTCTTCGCTGCGAAAGCGGGCGCTGCCGAAGACCACGACCGTGTTCTCGATGCCGTGCGCGCGCTGCTCGAGATCGGGCTTCATCAGCTCGAGCTGCATGCGGATGCCGCGCGTTTCGCGGCGAAGCAGGAACTCGGGATCGGCGAAGGCCAGGCGCGAGGGATCGGGATCGAGAGGCAGGCCCTGGTCGGCGTGGGACTGCAGCGTGGCCCAGGCATCGGCCAGGCGCTTGTCGTGAAGGTTGTGCGTGTTGTTCATGAAGCTGTCGAACGAAATTGACTTGGCATTGTGCGCTGATGCAACCCGTGTGCCCGCCAACGAAAAAGGCTCCTTGCGGAGCCTTCGTCGTGGTGGTGGTCAGCCGGGTGCGAAACCGTTCAGACGCGCTTGCGGTATTCGCCGGTGCGGGTGTCGATTTCGATCTTGTCGCCTTGCGACACGAACAGCGGCACGCCGACTTCGAAGCCGGTGGCGATCTTGGCGGGCTTCATGACCTTGCCCGAGGTGTCGCCCTTGACGGCCGGCTCGGTCCAGGTGATTTCGCGCTCGACGCTGGTCGGCAGTTCGACCGAGATGGCCTTGCCGTCGTAGAACACCACTTCGACAGCCATGCCGTCTTCGAGGTAGTTCAGGGCGTCGCCCATGTTCTCGGCTTCGACTTCGTACTGGTTGTACTCGGCGTCCATGCAGACGTACATCGGGTCGGCGAAGTAGGAGTAGGTGCACTCCTTCTTGTCCAGGACGATCTGGTCGATCTTGTCGTCGGCCTTGAAGACCACTTCGGTGTTGAAGTTGGCGATCAGGCTCTTCATCTTCATGCGCACGGTGGCGCTGTTGCGGCCGCCGCGGCTGTATTCGGTCTTGAGGACGACCATCGGGTCCTTGCCGTGCATGATGACGTTGCCGGCGCGGATTTCTTGAGCGATTTTCATATCAGGTTCTCTGGATGTTGGCCGCTCGGTGCGCGGGGCCCTCGGCGCTGTGTGCCGTCGTATCTGGCCCCGCCGTACATGTCCCGCGGCAGGTTTGGCGAAAGGCTTCCCGGACCAGGGCGGTCAGGGCCGAATTCCGCAAAGCCCGCTATTTTAGCTTTTTCCGGCGACCAGCTGCCGCACAAGATGCCGCAATTGGGCGAGCAGATCGTCCTGCGCAAGCAGCCGGTCGCGTGCCGCACGGGCGGTTTCGCGCCAGGCGTCCAGCGGGCCCGGCGGGGGCAGGGGGCTGTCGCCGAAGCCGTTCCAGGCGTGGTGAAAAAGCCGCAGCGAGGGCGGGGCGCCCAGCCAGTCGAGCCAGGCGTTGAGCTTGACGTGGTGTGCGTCGTCGTCCTGCGGGTAGATCTGCCACACCAGCGGCGCGCCTGCCCATAGCGCGCGCACCAGGGAGTCTTCACCACGGACGAAGTTGAGGTCGCAGGCCCACAACAGGTGGTCGAAATCCGTCTGGCTGAGGTAGGGGAGGTATGAAATTGATAGCGAACCGCCTCCGCCTGGCAGGCGATCCGGCGCTTCGGCGTTCGAAATGCACGCCTGCACGGCGCGCGCAGCCCGGCCCGCGGTGACCAGCAGGCGCGTGGGCACCGGGTCGGCGGCCAACTGGGTGAGCAGGGCGGCGAGCGCAGGCGGCTCGTAACAGAAGAGCGACACCAGGCGCTCACCTTCCTGCCAGGGAATCTGCTGCGCCTCCAGCCAGTGCGCACGGTCGAAGCGTTCCTGGCGCGCCATCAGGTCGGGCTCGCGCAGCAGGCCGCCGGTCGCGGGCGTGAAGCCGGGGTAGAAGAAACGTTTCGTCAAGCCGGCGCCGGGGCCCTTGAACACCGGCGACGGCAGCCGGTGCAGCTTCTCGACATAGGGTTCGGCCGACAGGTACTCGAGGTTGATCCAGGCCTGCGGGCCGCCTTCGGCGGCCGGCGCCTGCGCGAAACGCGCGACGAGTTCCGGTTCCGGGTCGCAGCCGAAGGCTTCGATCAGCACGTGGGGCGCCGAGTCGGCCACGGCGCGGCGCACGGCTTCGGTGTCGGACCAGTCGATCACCTGCACGCCGTCGCAGCCGGCCGGTGCCATCCAGTTCAGCGCTGTCGGGTCGTCGACCCACAGCCGCGCGTGCTCGCCCGCAGACGCCAGCTGGCAGGCCAGGCGCCAGCAGACACCCAGGTCGCCGTGGTTGTCGATGACCTTGCAGAAGATGTCCCATTGCGTGCACGTGCCCATGGCCGCGAGTGTGCCTGTCTTCGCGGTCGCTTCAGCGCAGACGAGAACGCGGCTGCTTGCTATGCTGGCCGGCGCCATAACAACCACCGGAGAGAGCCAGATCATGAGGATGCAGACCCGTCGCCGTTCGTCGTTTTCTTCTTCGCCTTTGCGCACCGCCCGACGCGGCGTGCTGGCGCTCTCGCTGGCCCTGGCCGGCATGGCCGGCGCCCAGGCCCAGACCGCGCCGCTCACCGCGCAGCAGCAGCGCTTCCGCGAGATCTACAAGGAACTGATCGAGATCAACACCACCCACTCGGTGGGCGACAACACCGTCGCGGCGAAGGCCATGGAAAAGCGGCTGGTCGACGCGGGCTTCGCGCCGGGTGACATCCAGATCTTCGAGCCCTTCCCCAAGAAGGGGAACCTGGTGCTGCGCTTCAAGGGCGACGGCAGCAAGAAGCCGCTGCTGCTGTTGGCCCACATCGACGTGGTCGAGGCCCGCCGCGAAGACTGGAAGACCGACCCCTTCAAGCTGCAGGAAACCGGCGGCTACTTCACGGCGCGCGGCGCCATCGACGACAAGGCCATGGCCGCGGCGCTGGTCTCCGTGCTGGGGCAGCTCAAGCAGGAGGGCTTCAAGCCCAAGCGCGACATCATCCTGGCGCTCACGGCCGACGAGGAACGTGGCGACGCCCTGAGCAACGGCGCCTTCTGGCTCATCAACAACAAGCCCGAGCTGCTGCAGGCCGAGTTCGGCATCAACGAAGGCGGCGGCGGCGAACTGCGCGGCGGCAAGCCGAACCTGCACCGCATGCAGGTGGCCGAGAAGATGTACACGACGTACATGCTCGAGGCGCGCGACGTCGGTGGTCACAGCTCGGTGCCGACCAAGACCAACCCGATCTACGCGCTCTCGGCCGGCCTGGAACGCCTGGGCAACTACGCCTTCCCGATCAAGCTCGCGGACGTCACCAAGACCTACTTCGCGCGCAGCGCGCCCTTTGCCACCGGCCAGCTGGCCGACGACATGCGCGCCATCGGTACCGGCAACCCCGACGCCGGCGTGCTCGAGCGCATGACGGCCAACCCGGCCTACAACGCGCAGCTGCGCACCACCTGCGTGGCGACGATGGTGCAGGCCGGCCATGCCGAGAACGCGCTGCCGCAATCGGCCAAGGCGACGGTGAACTGCCGCATCCTGCCGCACGACGATCCCGAGGAAGTCGAGCGCCTGCTGACCCAGGCGGTCGGCAACGACAAGATCGTGGTGCGCAATATGGGCAAGCCGTTGCGCAGCCCGGCCTCGCCGCTCAACGGCGATCTCGTGAAGACCGTGGAAACGCTGACGCAGCAGATGTGGCCCGGCGTGCCCGTGGTGCCCGCCATGAGCACTGGCGCCACCGACAGCCGCTTCTTGCGCAACGCCGGCATTCCGATGTACGGCGTGACCGGCATGTTCCTCGAACCGTCCGACGCCCGTGCGCACGGGCTGGACGAGCGCATCGAGATCCAGCGCCTGTACGACGGGCGCGAGTTCCTGTATCGGCTGGTGTCGGAAGTCGCGAAATAGGCGATCCTGCAGGGAGAAGCGCGGGCACGGCCCGCGCCACAATAGCCGCCATGTCCGACGTGCATTCCGATCAATTGCTCAGCGAAGTCGCGGCCCTGCCGCAGTTGCCGGGCGTCTACCGCTACTTCGACGCGGCCGGCGCCGTGCTGTACGTGGGCAAGGCGCGCAACCTCAAGAAGCGGGTCGCCAACTACTTCCAGAAGAGCCATGGGGGCACCCGCATCGGCCACATGATCTCGAAGATCGCGCGCATGGAGACCACCGTGGTGCGCTCCGAGGCCGAGGCGCTGCTGCTCGAGAACAACCTCATCAAGACGCTCAAGCCGCGCTACAACATCCTGTTTCGCGACGACAAGAGCTACCCCTACCTGAAGATCGCCTCGCACGCCTTTCCGCGGCTGGCCTACTACCGCGGCGCGGTCGACAAGAAGCACCGCTACTTCGGGCCGTACCCGAGCGCCTGGGCGGTGAAGGAATCGATCCAGCTGCTGCAGAAGGTGTTCCGCCTGCGCACCTGCGAGGACACGGTGTACGCCAACCGTACGCGGCCCTGCCTGCTGTACCAGATCAAGCGCTGCACCGCCCCCTGCGTCGGGCACATCACGCCCGAGGCCTATGCGCAGGACGTGGCGAGCGCCGAGGCCTTCCTGCTGGGCGACACGCAGGGCGTGCTCTCCAAGCTGGAGCAGCGCATGACGGCGCACGCCGAGAAGCTCGAGTTCGAGCAGGCGGCCGAGCTGCGCAACCAGATGTCGGCGATCTCGCGCGTGCTGCATCAGCAGTCGATCGAGGTGGTGTCCGACAAGGACGTCGACATCCTCGCGGTCAAGGTGCAGGGCGGCAAGGCCTGCGTCAACCTAGCCATGGTGCGCGGCGGTCGTCACCTGGGCGACCGTGCCTACTTTCCGGTGCACGTGGACGACGCGGCGCAGATCCACCACGGCGAGCTTGACGCCGAAGAGGGCGCCGCGCCGATGGCCGCCGACCCGATCGAGGTGCAGGTGCTCGAAGCCTTCATCGCGCAGCACTACATCGACGTGCCCGTGCCCGCCACGCTGGTGCTGGGCCAGCAGGTAAGCCGGGCGCTGATCGAGGCCATCTCGCAGCAGGCCGGTGCGCGCGTGACGGCCGTGTTCCAGCCGCGTGAACAGCGTCGCCACTGGCTCGAGATGGCCGAGACCAACGCCGGCCTGCAGCTGGCGCGGTTGCTGGCCGAAGAGGGATCGCAGCAGGCGCGCACCCGTGCGCTGGCCGATGCGCTGGAGCTGGTGTCGGACGACCTCGACGCCCTGCGCGTCGAGTGCTTCGACATCTCGCACACGGCGGGCGAGGCCACGCAGGCGTCGTGCGTGGTGTTCGCGCACCACACGATGCAGAACCGCGAGTACCGGCGCTACAACATCGAAGGCATCACGCCCGGCGACGACTACGCCGCCATGCGCCAGGTGCTGCACCGCCGCTACGGCAAGCTGGCCGAGGCGCTGGCGGCCGAGACGCAGGCGCTGGCCCCGGGCGACGCGGAGAGCGAAGGCGTGGAAGAGGCCGAGGCTGCAGCGCCCAAGACTCCGGCCGCGCGCATGCCCGACCTGGTGCTGGTCGACGGCGGCAAGGGCCAGGTGTCGATGGCGCGCGAGGTGTTCAGCGAACTGGGCCTGCCGCTGTCGCTGATCGTCGGCGTCGAGAAGGGCGAGGGCCGCAAGGTCGGGCTCGAGGAGCTGGTGTTTGCCGACGGCCGCGAGAAGGTCTACCTCGGCAAGGATTCGGCCGCCCTGATGCTGGTGGCCCAGATCCGCGACGAGGCGCACCGTTTCGCCATCACCGGCATGCGGGCCAAGCGCGCCAAGGTGCGCGTGGGCGGCAGCCAGCTCGAAGACATCCCGGGCATCGGCCCGAAGCGCCGGGCGCGCCTGCTGCAGCGTTTCGGCGGCATCCGCGGCGTGGCGGCGGCGAGCGTGGAAGACCTCGCTTCGGTCGAAGGCATCGCCACCGAACTGGCCGAGGAAATCTATCGCGCGCTGCGCTGAAGACGGGATTGCCCCCGTCCTTCCGGCGCTTCACGCGTGCATGACACAATCGCCCGCATGTTCTGGACCCTTCCGACCATCATGACCTGGACGCGCATCGTCGCGATTCCGTTGATCGTCGGCGTTTTCTACCTGCCGATCAGCGAACCGACGCGCAACCTGATCGCCACGGTGATGTTCATCGTGTTCGCCGCCACCGACTGGCTCGACGGCTACCTGGCGCGCAAGCTCAATCAGACTTCGGCCTTCGGCGCCTTTCTCGATCCGGTGGCCGACAAGTTCCTTGTCTGTGCCTCGCTGCTGGTGCTGGTGCACCTGAACCGGGCCGACGTGTTCGTGGCGCTGATCATCATCGGTCGCGAGATCGCCATCTCGGCATTGCGCGAATGGATGGCTCAGATCGGCGCCAGCAAGAGCGTGGCGGTCCACATGATCGGCAAGGTCAAGACGACCGTGCAGATGGTCGCCATTCCATTCCTGCTGTACGACGGGCGCCTGTTCAAGGTCATCGACACGGGCCTGTGGGGCCAGTGGCTGATCTGGATCTCGGCGGTGCTGACGATCTGGTCGATGGTCTATTACCTGCAAAAGGCCATTCCCGAGATCCGGGCCCGGACCAAATGACCGCGGCCGCCTCGGCCCGCAACGCAGGCTGGCTGCGGGCGATGCCGGCGGTCTTCGTGCTGATCTGGAGCACGGGTTTCATCGTTGCGCGCTATGGCATGCCCTACGCGCCGCCCCTCAAGTTCCTGGCCGTGCGCTTCGCGCTGTCGCTGCTGTGCTTCGGTGCATGGGTCGCGGTCGCGCGGGTCGGGTGGCCGAAGCGGCGTGCGCAGTGGGGACACCTGGCTGTCACTGGCGTGCTGATGCAGGCCGGCTACCTCGGCGGCGTCTGGGCCGCGGTACATGCCGGCATGGGCGCCGGCCTCGTTGCGCTGCTGGTGGGTATCCAGCCGGTGCTCACGGCGATCTGGCTGTCTTTCAGCGGCGGGCGGATTTCGGGGCGGCAGTGGGCCGGGCTCGCCCTGGGTTTCGCCGGGCTGGTGCTCGTGGTGTCGCGCAAGCTGGGGCAGGGCACCGAGGTCAATGTGCTGACGATGGGGCTGGCCGTGATGGCGCTGCTGTCGATCACGGCGGGGACGCTGTACCAGAAGCGTTTCGTCGCGCCCTGCGACGTGCGCAGCGCGAGCGCGGTGCAGATGGCCGCCGCGCTGCTCGTGACCCTGCCCTTCGCAGCGCTCGAGGCGCAAGCCATCGAATGGAACACGCATTCGATCGGCGCGATGGCGTGGTCGGTGCTCGCGCTGTCGCTGGGCGGCAGCTCGCTGCTCTATATGTTGATCCAGCGCGGAACGGCCACGGCCGTCACCAGCCTGCTGTATCTCGTGCCGCCCTGTACCGCGCTGATGGCCTGGCTGCTCTTTGCGGAACCGATCACCTGGACCACGGTGCTGGGCATCGGCCTGACGGCCGTCGGCGTGAGCCTCGTGGTGCGCGCCGAGCGCTGAACTTTCTTTCAGCGTCCGCTCGGCTTGAGCGGTTTCCAGGGCTCCGAGCGGAACTGCTCGACGAGGTGGTCGACCAGCAGACGCACGCGGCGCGGCGTCTTCGGTCGCCAGGGCGCGACCCAGTGGATGTCGGCGTCGGGCATGCCGTACTGCGGCAGCACGCGCACCAGTTCGCCGCTCGCGAGCTGCGGCGCGATGTCCCAGAGGCTGCGCAGCATGACGCCGTGGCCCGCAAGGCACCAGTCGCGCACCATTTCTCCTGAATTGCTGGTCAGTGGGCCCTGCACCCGCACGCGCGCCGTGCTGCCGTCGCGCGCATGGCGCAGCGTCCAGAGCGCGAACTGGCGTGATTGCGCGGCATCGCCGTTCTCGCGCGCGATCAGGCAGTCGTGCGTGGCCAGCGCTTCGACCGTGGCAGGCGTTCCGCGACGTGCGAGGTAGTCGGGTGAGGCCGCCAGCACGCGCTGGTTGCGCGCGATGCGGCGCGTGGTCCAGTCGGCGGCGCGGTGCTGCTGCACCGCCCACAGCCAGACCGCGCCGTCGTAGCCTTCGGCGCCGAGGTCGGGCAACTGCTCGGTCAGCAGCAGCTCGACCTGCAGGCCGGGGTGTTGCGCCTGGAAATCCGCGAGCGCCGGGCCCAGCCAGCGCCGGCCGAAGCCGAAGGTGGCGGCGAGGCGAACCGTGCCGATCAGTGCGTTCTGACGCTCGCCGAGTTCGCTTTCGAGCGTTGCGAAGCCTTCGAGCAACGTGCGCGCATGCAGGCACACGGCCTCGCCTTCGGCCGTGACGCTGAGCCGCCGCGTGGTGCGGTCGAACAGCCGCTGCCCGAGTCGGGCCTCCAATGCACCGAGCCGCTTCGTGACGACCGAAGGCACCACGTCGAGCGTGGCGGCCGCACCGGCCAGGCTGCCCTGGTCGCGGATGGCCAGCACCAGTTCGAGATCGCTGCGTTCCATCGCGTGGGAATTCATGCCAAAACGGAAAGTATGAATTGGCTGATTGTTGCTTGATGGCTGCCAGGGTGCAACGCACAATCGCGGCGTGACGGCCTCTTTCCTCGACTTCCCCCGCTTCGACATCGCCCGCGATGGCGTGCGCATCCATGGTCGCATCGGCGGACAGGGCGAGCCCTTGCTGCTGTTGCATGGCCATCCGCAGACGCATGCGATCTGGCACCGCGTGGCACCCGCGCTGGCCGAGCGCTTCACGGTGGTCGCCGTCGATCTGCGCGGCTACGGCGACTCGGGCCGTCCGGCGGCCGACGCCGAGCATGCGGTCTACAGCAAGCGGGAGATGGCGCGCGACGCGCTGGCCGCCATGCGTCACCACGGCTTCGAGCGTTTCGCCGTGCTTGCGCACGACCGCGGCGCGCGCGTGGCGCACCGGCTCGCGGCTGACCATCCCGGCGCGGTCGGACGCATGCTGCTGCTCGACATTGCACCGACGCTGGCGATGTACGAACACACCTCCGAGGCGTTTGCCAAGGCCTACTGGCACTGGTTCTTCCTGATCCAGCCGCCGCCGTTGCCCGAGGCGCTGATCGCCTCCGACCCGGTGCGTTACGTGCGCAGCGTGATGGGCGGGCGGCACGCGGGGCTCGCGCCGTTCGCGCCCGAGGTGCTGGCCGAGTACGAGCGTTGCGTCGCCATTCCCGGCACCGCCGAAGCCATCTGCGAGGACTACCGCGCTTCCGCCACCATCGACCTCGCGCACGACCGCGCGGACATCGCCGCCGGTCGCCGCCTCGCACAACCGTTGCGCGTGCTGTGGGGCGAACATGGCGCGGTCGGACGCGCGTTCGATGTGCTGTCGCTGTGGCGCGAGCGGGCCGACAAGGTGTCGGGCCGCGCTTTGCCCTGCGGCCACTACATCCCCGAAGAAGCGCCGCAGGCCCTGCTGACCGAGGCGCTGGACTTTTTCGTTTCCCCTGAACACCCTGGAGCCAACCCATGAGCACCCACAGAATCGCAGTCATCGCCGGCGACGGCATCGGCAAGGAGGTCATGCCCGAAGGGCTGCGCGTGCTCGATGCTGCGGCGCGCAAATTCGGCATCGACCTGAAGTTCGATCACTTCGATTTCTCGAGCTGGGACTACTGCGAGAAGCACGGCCAGATGCTGCCCGACAACTGGAAAGACCAGATCGGCGGCCACGACGCCATCTTCTTCGGCGCGGTCGGCTGGCCCGAGAAGATTCCCGATCACGTGTCGCTGTGGGGCTCGCTGCTCATGTTCCGCCGTGAGTTCGACCAGTACATCAACCTGCGCCCCGCGCGCCTGATGCCCGGCATCGTCGCGCCCGTGGTGCGCCGCGACGGCACGCCGCGCGAGCCCGGCGAGATCGACATGTACATCGTGCGCGAGAACACCGAGGGCGAGTACTCGAGCATCGGCGGGCGCATGTACCAGGGCACGCCGCGCGAGATCGTGGTGCAGGAAACCGTGATGTCGCGCGTGGGCGTCGACCGCGTACTGAAGTTCGCGTTCGAGCTCGCACAGTCGCGGCCGAAGAAACATCTGACCAGCGCCACCAAGTCGAACGGCATCTCGATCACCATGCCCTACTGGGACGAGCGCGTGGTGGAGATGGCCAAGGGCTATCCGGGCATCACGCTCGACAAGTTCCACATCGACATCCTCACGGCGCACTTCGTGCAGCGGCCCGACTTCTTCGATGTGGTGGTGGCGAGCAACCTGTTCGGCGACATCCTGTCGGACCTCGGCCCGGCCTGCACGGGCACCATCGGCATCGCGCCGAGCGCCAATCTCAACCCCGAGCGCACCACGCCTTCGCTGTTCGAGCCGGTGCACGGCTCGGCGCCGGACATCGCCGGCAAGGGCATCGCCAACCCGATCGGCCAGATCTGGTGCGGCGCGATGATGCTGGAGTTTCTCGGCCACAAGGACGCGCACGACGCGATCCTGGCGACCATCGAGAAGGTGCTCGCGCCCCAAAGCGGCGCACCGCGGACCCCGGACATCGGCGGTCGGGCGGGTACCAGCGACCTCGGAAAGGCAATTGCCGAGGCCCTTTGAAAAGTACGTCGCGAAACGCCCCTAAAATCGCGCGCTCCGCTGATCTTCAGAGGCGTGTGTCTTATTGACACCCCGCAGACCAGTGGTTGTAATCCTCGCTGGCAGTGTGCTGCCGAGGCGTCAGGCCTGCCATGTTCTTGAGTCGCACCCTTCGCGGCCAGGTCGCAGCTGACGAAAGCCGACCAACTTTTTTTCTACAAGGGGCCCTTGTGAACAAGACCGAACTGATTGAGCACATCGCAAAGAACGCCGATATTTCCAAAGCTGCAGCGACCCGTGCGCTCGAATCCACCATTGGCGCCATTCGTACCACGCTCAAGAAGGGCGGCTCCGTGTCGCTCGTCGGTTTCGGCACTTTCGCAGTCGGCAAACGTGCAGCCCGCACCGGCCGGAATCCCCGCACCGGCGACGCGATTAAAATCAAGGCAGCCAAGATCCCGAAGTTCCGTCCCGGCAAGGCGCTCAAAGACGCGCTGAACTGAGGCTGTAGACTCGGAGAGTATTTCAGGTGGGGTGCTTAGCTCAGTTGGTAGAGCGGCGCCCTTACAAGGCGTAGGTCGGGGGTTCGAGCCCCTCAGCACCCACCACCACCCGATGCAAAGGCGAACACCGGTTCGCCTTTTTTATTGCCGTCCGGCGCCCGTCGAAAAAGAGTGTTCAAGCATGTTTGATACCTTCCGCAAGTACAACAAAGTCGTGATGATTTTCTTGTTCTTGCTGATCATTCCCTCGTTCGTCTTCTTCGGCGTCGAGCGTTACCAGGGACTCGGCGGCGACGAGAAGGTGGCCCGCATCCAGGGCCACGACATCACGAAGCCCGAGTGGGACCAGCAGCACCGCGTCGAGACGGACCGCATTCGCCAGCAGTCGCCCAACGTCGATCCGACGCTGCTCGACTCCGATGCATTGCGCTACGCCACGCTGGAACGCATGGTGCGTGATCGCGTGCTGGCGGCCGCGGCGGTCAGGTCCAACGTGTCGGTGTCTGAAGACCGCCTCTCGCGCATGTTCGCGCAGGACGCGGGCCTGGCCGCATTCCGCACGGCCGATGGCAAGTTTGATCGCGAAGCCTTCCTGCGTGCCACCGGCCGTACGCCCGAACAGTACGAAGCCTCGGTGCGCGCCGACATGGCCTCGCAGCAGGTGCTGCTGGGCGTGACGGGCACGAGCTTTGCCCCCGCGGCACTGACCGCGGCCACGGTGAATGCCTTCTACGACCGCCGTGAGATCCAGGTGGCACGCTTCGCACCCGAGAGCTTTGCGTCGAAAGTGACGGTCAGCGACGCCGACATCGAGACCTACTACAAGGACCACACGGCGCAGTTCCAGGCGCCGGAGCAGGCCAGCATCGAGTACCTCGTGCTCGACCTCGAGGCCGCGAAGAAGAACATCGTCGCGAACGAAGCCGACCTCAAGACCTATTACGAACAGAACACCGCGCGCTTCGGCACCAAGGAAGAGCGCCGTGCGAGCCACATTCTGATCACGGCACCGGCCAGCATGTCCAGCGGCGACCGCGCCAAGGCGAAGGCCAAGGCCGAACAGCTGCTGGCCGACGTGAAGAAGGCGCCTGCCACCTTCGCCGACGTCGCGCGCAAGAACTCGCAAGACCCCGGCTCGGCCGAGAAGGGCGGCGACCTCGACTTCGTCACGCGCGGCGCGATGGTCAAGCCTTTCGAAGACGCGATGTTCGCGCTCAAGAAGGGCGACATCAGCGACCTCGTCGAGACCGAGTTCGGCTATCACATCATCCAGCTGACCGACATCAAGCCGGCTGTGGTGCCGCCTTTCGAGAAGGTGCGTGCGACCATCGAGAGCGAAGTGCGCGCCCAGCAGGCCACGCAAGAATTCGCGAAGGCTGCGGAAATTTTCACGGATACGGTGTATCAGCAGCCCGAGAGCCTCAAGCCGGCCGCCGAGAAGCTGAAGCTCACGATCCAGACCGCCACTAACGTGCCGCGTACGCCCGCACCGGGCGCCACCGGCCCGCTCGCGAGCCGCAATTTCCTGCAGGCGCTGTATGCGTCCGACTCGCTCGATCGCAAGCAGAACACCGAAGCCATCGAAGTCGGTCCGAACCAGCTCGCATCGGGCCGCGTGACGCAGTACACGGCCGCGCATCCGATCCCGCTGGCCGAGGTGAAGGACAAGATCCGCGCGCAGCTCATCACCGAGCGCGCCGCCGCACTTGCCAAGACCGAAGGCGAAGCCAAGCTCGCGGCTTGGAAGGTCAAGGCGGACGGCGCCACCTTTGGCGCGCCCGTCACGGTGTCGCGTATTGACGCGCAGTCGCAACCCGTGCCGGTGATCGATGCCGCGCTGCGCGCCGACGGCGCCAAGCTGCCCGCATTGCTCGGCGTGGACCTGGGCACGCAGGGCTACGCCGTGGTCCGTGTGACCAAGGTGGTGCCGCGCACTCCGCCGACGGCAGAGCAGGCACAGCAGGAAAGCATGCAGATCGCCCAGTCGGTGACTGCCGCCGAGGCCGCTGCCTACTATGAACTGCTGAAGCAGCGCTTCAAGGTGGAGATCCTGGTGCCGAAGCCGGCCGACACGCTGCCGACCGCAGCCGCCGCTCGCTGATACAGGCGCATTCGCAAGCGACTGCTCGCAACACAAGCCCGGGTCCGACGACCCGGGCTTTTTTTTGGTCGCACGAGGGACAAGCGACAACCAAGCTTCTTGCCAGAATCCGGCGCATGGGAACCCTCTACCTTGTGCGCCACGGGCAGGCCAGTTTCGGTGCTGCCGACTATGACAACCTGAGCGAACTCGGACACCGGCAGTCCGTGCGCCTCGGTGAATACTGGCGTGAGCGTGGCATGCGTTTCGATGCCGTCATCACCGGCACGCTGAAACGCCACAAGCAGACTTGGGAGGGCATCGCTCAAGGATTGGGGCTGTCGCGAGACGATGTGCTGCCGTGGCCGGGGCTCAACGAGTACGACAGCGAAGCCGTCATCGCGACAGTGCACCAGGGCAAGCTCGAGAAGCCCGATTCGCCCGAGATGTACCGCCATCACTTTCGTCTGTTGCGCGACGGACTCGGCGCGTGGATGCAGGGGCGGACGGCGCCGGTCGGGATGCCGAGCTACGTGGACTTCCTGGCCGGCGTGACCACGGCGCTGGACCATGTGCGCGAACGTCATCACGGCGCGAAGGTGCTGGTGGTGTCGAGCGGCGGGCCTATCAGCACCGCGGTGGGCCATGTGCTGGGCACCAGCGCCGAGACGACCATCGAACTCAACCTGCGCATCCGCAACAGCTCGGTGACCGAGTTCGCCTTCACGCCGAAGCGGCACATGCTCGTGACCTACAACACCTTGCCGCATCTTGACGGCCCGGCGTACGAGGACTGGATCACGTACTCCTGAGCGGCGCGGCGTTTCAGGCCTGCCAGACGCCGTACCCGGCGCGGCGCAGGGCGATGCCCAGGTCGACCTCCATCAGTCGCGCATCGTCATACGGCATCGGGTTGTGGTGTTCGTAGAGCGCGGGCAACAGCCGCAGGCCGAACTCCAGCACGAAGCGGTTGGCCTGGATGCCGGCCTTGTGCTTGTCGAAACGGATGTCGGGGTCCAGGCCGGTCATGCCGACATAGACGAAGGGCTTGCCGAGTTGGTAGTCGGGGTTGGCGCGCCGAAAGCGGCCGTTGTTCCAGACGCGATCATCGAGTTCGACCACGTAGACGTGGTGACGGGCGCGTGGCTTGCGGGGCATCGACGGGAAGCCTCGCGAGGCAGGCTGAAGAAGTGTGGAGTTCAGGCCGCTGAAAGCGCCGGCCGCGTTGCGCGGCACGGCGGCAGGGGCATCAGCTCTTGCGCTTGATGAGACCGTAGAGAACCAGCAGCACGATCGCACCCAGCACGGAGGCGATGAAGCCGGCGCCCTGGCCCGCGGTGTACCAGCCCATTGCCTGGCCCAGATAGGTCACGCCGAGCGAACCTGCAATGCCGATCAGCGTGGTGACGATGAAGCCGGCGGAGTCGTCGCCCGGCTTGACGGCCCGCGCCACGAGGCCCACGACGAACCCGATCAGGATGGTCCAGACGATGCTCATGAAGAAGTTCCTTTGATGAAGTGAAGTGGCGCAAGCGAGGCCCGGCCGGGCTGCTCGCAATCATGATAGCGGAGCCCTCCGCACGGCGGTATCGGTCAGGCACAACGGACAGCGGAGCGCGAAATTGTGCCGATGGGGCAGGGCGCGCGTGTTGCGGCATGTCGTCACGTGCAGCCGCCGAGGCGGCGGGATGCGCGTCGATGTGGCATTTCGACGTCTTTGGTGATCACGAACGCGAAAGCCGCTGTTTTTAACGCTACAATCAGAGGCTCTACGGTGGCTGTAGCTCAGTTGGTAGAGTCCCAGATTGTGATTCTGGTCGTCGTGGGTTCGAGTCCCATCAGCCACCCCAAAAAATATCGCCCTTCCGCTATTTTCAATAGCACCCAAGGGATTCCAACGCCGGGCTTGCCCGGCGTTGTCATTTCTGGCTTCGCCGTCGCTTCAAGCGCCAGGTTGCAAGCAGCATTCGTCCTCTCTCCAGATTCCGATTTGAAAGTGCCCAAAATGGTGCACTCGTGTTGCGCGCTGTTGCATTCAGGCAATGCGCCCGCATTTTTTCGATCGAAAAGGCGCTTGTGGCAAAAGCGGTTTGAATTAGAATTCAGCCGTTTTCAATTCTCAGGAGTCCAACAATGGCTTCGTCACTCGCCGATATCAATTCCCAGATCCAGAAGCACGACGAGCAGATTGCCCAATTGCGCAAGCAGGCCGAAGACCTGCGTAACCAGGAACGGGCCGGCGTGATCGAAGAAGTGCGCAGGAAGATTGCGGAATATGGTTTGACCGCTTCCGATCTGAAGTTGGGTGGTGGTCGTGCCGCCGCAACCAAGCGCAGTGCAGGTCCTGCAGCCGCCAAGGCCGCCGCCAAATACCGCGGCCCGACGGGCGAAACCTGGTCCGGTGGCCGCGGCCGCAAGCCGCGCTGGGTCACGGAAGCCCTGGCAGCCGGCAAGTCGCTCTCGGATTACGAGATCAAGTAAGTGCCAGCAAGATCGATTGGACATCCGCCCAATAAAAAAGCCCGCTTCGGCGGGCTTTTTTATTGGATGGTGCGCACCGCGATGCGCGCGTGCCCGTTCAGTTCACCATCACCAGTTTTCCCTTGACGCCGCGCGAACCCATGTGCGCATAGGCGGCCTTCAATTCGGCCATCGGCATCGTGCTGTCGATCACGGGCTTGATTTTTCCTTGGCCGTACCACTGGGCCAATTCGGCCATCATCTGCGCATTGGCCTTGGGTTCACGCTTCGCAAAATCGCCCCAGAACACGCCCACCAGCGATGCGCCTTTGAGCAGCGTCAGATTCAAAGGGAGTGACGGGATCGGGCCTGACGCAAAACCAACCACCAAATAGCGACCGCGCCAGCCAATCGAGCGGAATGCAGGTTCCGCGAAATCGCCGCCCACGGGGTCGTAAATCACATCCGGACCTTTGCCATCGGTTGCAGCCTTGATGGCATCGCGGAAACCATTGGGCAGCGTGTGTGTCGAGTAATTGATCGTCGCGTCGGCGCCGATGGAACGGCAAAGCTCGCACTTCTCGTCGGTCGATGCGGCTGCAATCACCTTGGCGCCCGCTGCCTTGGCGATCTGGATGGCCGCCGTACCCACGCCGCCGGCCGCGCCGAGCACAAGCACGGTTTCGCCGGCCTTGAGTTGGGCGCGATCCATCAGCGCATGCCACGAGGTGGCGTAGATCATGATGAAAGCGGCGGCATCGACATGGCCGAAGCCTTCGGGCAGCGGCATGCACAGCGCAGCAGGTGCCAGCGTGTGGGTGCCGAAGCCGCCGGTGCCCGAGAGGCAGGCCACGTTCTGTCCGACCTTGAGATGCGTGACGCCTTCGCCCACCGCTTGAATCACGCCCGCATATTCCGATCCGGGAACGAAGGGCAGCGGCGGCTTGATCTGGTATTTGTTCTGCACGATCAGCAGGTCGGGGAAATTCAGGCTGGCCGCCTTGATTTCGATCAGCACTTGGCCCGGGCCCGGCGTGGGGGTGGGCAGTTCCTTCCAGGTCAGCGCGTCGACGCCGGTGGGGTTTTCGCAAAGCCATGCGTGCATGCTCGGGGTCTCCTTCGAATGAGTCGGGTGGGCAATGAATTCGGGGGCGATGATAGGCGTCGCAGCGGGGCGCTGTTGTCCCTGCTGCGACGCACCCCGCGCCTACAATCCGCTGCACCCAGAAGCACCATGAAGATACTTATTTCCAATGACGATGGCTTTCAGGCGCCGGGCATCGTCGCGCTGCACGACGCGCTCAAGGACATCGCCGACGTCGAGGTGGTGGCACCCGAGCACAACAACAGCGCCAAGTCGAATGCACTGACCCTGGCCGCACCGTTGTATGTGCACAAGGCGCACAACGGTTTCCGCTACGTGACCGGTACGCCGGCCGATTGCGTGCATATCGCGCTCAAGGGCCTGCTCGACTACCGCCCCGACCTGGTGGTCTCCGGCATCAACAACGGCGCCAACATGGGCGACGACACCATCTATTCAGGCACCGTGGGCGCGGCGATGGAGGCCTATCTGTTTGGCATCCCGGCCATTGCGTTCTCGCAAATTGAAAAGGGCTGGGCCCACGTGGACGCTGCGGCCCAGGTGGCGCGCCGGCTCGTGCAGCAGATCGAGCGCGAACAGATGCTCGGCGGCCCTGCCTTCCTGCTCAACGTGAACGTGCCGAACCGTCCGTTCGACGAGCTGAAACCCATCAAGGTGTGCCGGCTTGGCCGTCGTCATGCGGCCGAAAAGGTGATCACGCAGGACAGCCCGCGTGGAGAAACCATGTACTGGATCGCCGGGGCAGGCAGCGCCAAGGACAGCGGGGAGGGCACCGACTTCCACGCGACCGCCGCCGGCCATATCGCGCTGACGCCCCTGCAGATCGACCTGACCGACCACGCCAACCTGGGCCAATGGCGCGAGACGGTGGCCCGTCTCGGCAATTGACGACATGGCGACCCCTCCACGGCCCAGCTTCCCGGTTCGACTGACCCCCACTGCCTCGGCCGCCACGCGCGGGCGCATGCCCGCCGTGCCGGTCAAGCCGATGGTGCCGTCCACGCCCTCGATGGCCTCCGATGCCGTTCGGGCGCGCATGGTGCAAAAGCTCGCGGCCCAGGGCATTGCCGATGCGCGCGTGCTGCGCGCCATGGGCGCCGTCGAGCGGCATCGCTTCGTCGACAGCGCGCTGGTCAATCAGGCGTACGAAGACACCAGCCTGCCGATCGGGTTGGGGCAGACCATTTCCAAGCCCAATGTGGTGGCCCGCATGATCGAGTTGCTGCTGGGCGCGCCGGCGCTGGTCGGCAAGCCGCAAGGCCGTCTCGGCCGCGTGCTCGAGATCGGGACCGGCTGCGGCTACCAGGCCGCGGTGCTGAACGAAGTGGCCAGCGAGGTCTACAGCATCGAGCGCTTGCGTGGACTGCACGAGCGTGCGCGCACCAACCTGCGGCACTTCCGCCTGGCCACGGTGCACCTGATGCTGGGCGACGGCATGATCGGCTACGCCAAGGGCGCGCCGTACGCGGGCATCATTGCCGCGGCAGGTGGCGAGGCCGTTCCGGAAGCCTGGATCGACCAGCTCGCGGTGGGTGGGCGCATCGTCGCGCCGACCCATTCCGCCACCGGTGGACAAGCACTTGTCGTGATCGACAAGACCCTCGGGGGACTCGAGCGGCGCATTCTTGAGGCGGTTCACTTTGTCCCCCTAAAATCGGGCATCGCTTGAAGGAATAACAAATGCAGGGTTTTGGCAATCGGAGTTTGTTCGCAGGCATCACGCTGGCTGTTGTGCTCGTGATCGCGGGCTGCTCCGCACCGCGCGGTCCCGCACCGGTCGAAGACCGGGGCACCATGACGCGCGCACCCGGGGCGACGACGCCCGGCGGTCCCCCCATCACGACCGACGCGTCCGGCAAACCGCTCCTCGGCATCGAGAACTATGGCAAGCCTGGCTATTACTCCGTGCGCCCGGGTGACTCCATTCGGCGCATCGGCAGCGAAACCGGCCAGCGCTGGCAGGACATCGTGCGCTGGAACAACCTCGACAACCCCGACCTGATCGAAGTCGGCCAGGTGTTGCGTGTGATCCCCCCGACCGGCGCGAGCACGGTGGTAGCCACGGCACCGTCCACCTCTGCCCCTTCTTCCACCGAGGCGACCACCAAGCCGGTGACCCCGCAGGCTTCCGTCACGCCGACCGTGCCGGCCAGTGGTGCAAGCGGCACCACCAAGCCGCCTGTCACGGCCTCTCCTTCGGGGCCGAGCAGTTCGGGCGATGACGATCTGGGCTGGATCTGGCCTGCCAGCGGCTCGCTGATCGCTGGCTTCGACGAAGCCAAGAACAAGGGCTACGACATCAGCGGCAAGGCCGGCGACCCCGTGCTGGCTGCGGCCGACGGCCGTGTGGTCTACGCGGGTGCTGGCCTGCGCGGCTACGGCAACCTGATCATCCTGAAGCACAACAATACCTACCTCACGGCGTATGCGCACAACCAGACGCTGCTCGTGAAGGAAGACCAGTCGGTTCAGAAGGGCCAGAAGATCGCCGAGATGGGCAACAGCGACGCTGATCGCGTGAAGCTGCATTTCGAGATCCGCCGCCAGGGCAAGCCCGTCGACCCGTCGCGCTACCTGCCGAATCGGTGATGCCATGGCTGCTTCCCGCCCTCGTCGCACACTGCCCGTGCGCGGGTTGGCGGGGCAGGGCAGCCCTTCATCTCGAAGCAACGGTGGCCGCAACGGCCACCAGGATGGCGACGACGAGTCGCTGAACGCAGACTTCCTTTCCGACGATCCCGCTGGCGGACCGTCGATCCCTTCCGAGCCGTCGGCTTCGCCCGGCAATACGTCCGCCGAGGTCATGGGCGGGGAGGGCGCGGATGCCCTGACCATCTACCTGCGCCAGGTCCGGCGCACCGAGTTGTTCACCCCCGCCGAGGAATACGCCACCGCCTGTGCAGCGCGCGCCGGCGACTTTGCAGCTCGGCAATCGATGATCGAGCACAACCTGCGGCTCGTGGTCAACATCGCCAAGAACTACCTGGGGCGTGGCATGCCGCTGTCCGACCTCATCGAGGAAGGCAACCTCGGGCTGATGCATGCCATCACCAAGTTCGAGCCCGAGCGAGGGTTTCGCTTCTCTACCTACGCAACCTGGTGGATCCGTCAGTCGGTCGAGCGTGCGGTCATCACGCAGGCGCGGGCGATACGACTGCCGGTGCACGTCGTGCGGGAGCTGCAGCAGGTTCTCAGGGCGCGCCGCACGCTCGAAGGCGATGCGCAGTTCCTGGCGAGCAGGCCGGAAGGCGTGCGCGTCGAGGACGTGGCCGCGCTGCTCGGTCGCGAGGTGCAGGCAGTGGCCGACCTGCTGGCGTTGGCCGAGGCGCCGCGCTCGCTCGACGCCGGTGACGCGCGCGGCGAAGACGGCTTCACGCTGGCCGACACGGTGGCCTCCGACGACGAACAGGGCAACCCGGCAGGCGTGACGCACACGCACGAGGTGGAGCGCCTGCTCGACGAATGGGTGCATGCCCTCAACGCGCGGGAGCGCGAGGTGCTTGAAGGCCGCTACGGCCTGCATGACCGGGAGCCCGAAACCCTCGAGGTGCTGAGCGTGCGGCTGGGCCTGACGCGCGAGCGCGTGCGGCAGATCCAGAACGAGGCGCTGGCCAAGATGCGCAAGCAGCTGGCGCGCTCCGGCGTCGGCCGCGACGCGCTGTTCTAGCCGGCTGAAGGAAAGAAGGTACCCCGTGCCGGCCGGACCACCCCGGCCACGCTGAGACAATCGGGGGATGACGGAATCCATCGAAGAAAAGAAAGTCCCCGCGAGCCCTGCCGATGAATGGCTCCAGGTCGAGTCGCTCGACCTGGACGCGCAAGGCGTTTCACACAAGTCCGACGGCATGGTTGTGTTCATCGAAGGCGCGTTGCCCTTCGAGGAAGTGCAGTTCAACGTCCATCGCCGCAAGAACAACTGGGAACAGGGCACGGTCACGCAGATCCGCCGTGAGTCCTCGCAGCGCGTGCGTCCCGGCTGCCCGCACTTCGGGCTGCACACGGGCGCCTGCGGCGGCTGCAAGATGCAGCACCTTGACGCCGCCGCCCAGGTGGCGGTGAAGCAGCGCGCGCTGGAAGACAACCTCTGGCACCTCGGCAAGGTCAAGCCCGAGAACCTGCTGCGCCCGCTCGAAGGCCCGGCCTGGCACTACCGCTATCGGGCGCGCCTGTCGGTGCGCCACGTGGTCAAGAAGGGCACGGTGCTGATCGGCTTCCACGAGCGCAAGAGCCGCTACCTGGCCGACATGCAGGTCTGCCCTGTGTTGCCCAAGCAGGTCAGCGCCATGCTGATGCCGCTGCGTGCGCTGATCGGCTCCATGGACGCGCGCGACACCTGCCCGCAGATCGAACTTGCCTGCGGCGACGCGCCGGATTCGACCGCGCTGGGCACCATCGCCCTGGTGTTGCGCCACCTGGAGCCGTTGTCGAGCGCCGACATCGGGCGGCTCAAGGCGTTCGCGGCCGAGAATGAAGGCGTCCAGTGGTGGTTGCAGTCCAAGGGCCCGGAGACGGTGAAGCTGCTGGAAGAAGGCGGTACGCCGCTGGCCTATCGCCTGCCCGAGTTCGGCGTGACGATGCCGTTCAAGCCCACTGATTTCACCCAGGTCAATCCGCACATCAACCGTGCGCTGGTCGGCAAGGCGCTGCGCCTGCTCGACGTGCAGCCCGAGGAGCGCGTGATCGACTGGTTCTGCGGCCTGGGCAACTTCACGCTGCCGTTGGCGAGCCAGGCGCGCGAGGTGCTGGGCATCGAGGGCAGCGACACGCTGGTGAAGCGCGCGACGGACAACTTCAAGAAGAACCAGCCGGCGACGTCCGCGCGACGTGCGCTGTCGGAGACCCAGTTCGTGGCCCGCAACCTGTTCGACATGACGCCCGAGATGCTGGTGGCCGACGGCAGCGCCGACAAGTGGCTGGTCGACCCGCCGCGCGAAGGCGCCTTTGCCCTGGCCAAAGCGATGGCCGACTTGCACCAGCAACCCGAGCTGCGCACCGGCGGCTGGACGCCGCCGAAGCGTATCGTCTACGTGAGCTGCAACCCGTCGACGCTGGCGCGCGATGCCGGTTTGCTGGTGCACCAGGCGGGCTACCGCTGCACTTTCGCGGGCGTGGTGAACATGTTCCCGCATACCGCGCACGTCGAGTCGATCGCGGTCTTCGAGCTGGAATGAAAAAAGGCCCCGCGGGGCCTTTTTTCTTGGGGTGACAACGGAGCGCCGGTCAGTCGCGCTCGCCGCCGAAGATGCCCAGCAGGGCCAGCAGGCTCTGGAACACGTTGAACATGTCCAGGTACAGGGCCAGCGTGGCGCTGATGTAGTTGGTCTCACCGCCGTCCATGATCTGCTTCAGGTCGTAGAGCATGTAGGCCGAGAAGATGCCGATGGCGGCCACCGAGATCACCAGCATGCCGGTGCTCGAGCCCACGAAGACGTTGACGATGGCGCCGAGCATCAGAACCAGCGCGCCGACGAACAGGAACTTGCCCATGCCCGACAGGTCGCGCTTGATGACCGTGGCCAGCGAGGCCATCACGAAGAACACGCCGGCGGTGCCGCCGAAGGCCGTCATGATCAGCTCGGGGCCGTTCTTGAAGCCCAGCACCATGGCGAGCAGGCGCGACAGCATCAGGCCCATGAAGAAGGTGAAGCCCAGCAGCACGGGCACGCCGGCGGCCGAGTTCTTGGTCTTCTCGATGGCGAACATGAAGCCGAAGGCGCCGCCGAGGAAGACGATCAGGCCGAGCCCGCCGGTGAGCGAGCGGGTGATGCCGGTGCTCACGCCGATCCAGGCGCCCAGCACGGTGGGCAGCAGGCTCAGCGCCAGCAGCCAGTAGGTGTTGCGCAGCACGCGCTGGCGCTCGGCCTGCGGCAGTGTCTGGCCGTAGCCGGTGGAAGTGTCGAGGGTGGTCACACGGTCGTTCATGGCCGAAGCTCCTGAGGTTGCTGCATGCAATGACACGCAGTTGGGCGCATTCTAGGGGGCTGCAAGAGGGGGTCTTGCAAAGACCGTATGCCCGATGTTCTTAAGTCCCGGCGGGACGCTGTGACGCCCGGCCGTTATGCTGTCGGGTTTCGACGCAACCTGAGCCTATCCATGAAGACCAAATCATTCCTCGAACTCGCCGACGTCAAGGCCATCGCCGCTGCAGCAGAAGCCGAGGCCCTGAAGAACAACTGGGCCGTGACCATCGCCATCTCCGACGACGCCGGCAACCTGCTCTGGCTGCAGCGTCTGGACGGTGCAGCCGCGCTGTCCTCGCACATCGCACCTGCCAAGGCCCACACCGCTGCCATGGGCCGGCGCGACAGCAAGGTCTACGAAGACATCATCAATGGTGGCCGCACCGCGTTCCTGACGGCTCCGCTGGTGGAAGGCATGCTCGAAGGTGGCGTGCCGATCGTGAAGGATGGCCATGTCATCGGCGCCGTGGGTGTGAGCGGCGTGAAGTCGAACGAAGACGCGCAGATCGCCAAGGCAGGCATCGCCGCGCTCGGCCTGTAAGCCTTTTTCTTCCGCTCAAAGCAAAACACCGACCAGATGGTCGGCGTTTTCTTTTTCGGGGCTTCAGCGTGAAAAAAAAGCTTGGCTAGTCGGCGAACCGTTGGCTAGCAAAAAACGACCCTTCGGAGATGAATCTCCTCGAGTCGCCCCACGATGAAACTTGCGCGAGGGGCGGGCTGATCGACCTACTTGGTCAGGATCAGCTTGCCGAGTTTGGTGGCTTGAAGCCGGTAGAGCGAGCCGTTGTGCATGATGCCCACGGTCTTGCTTCCTTTCAGAAGCTCCGTGCTTTCGACCATCGGCGCCGGACGCGCCACCTGGATCGATGCATGACCGCCACCCGATTGGTCGAGCGAAGGGTGGTTCAGGACAGAAAAGGCATTCGGGGTGGCTGGCATCTGGAGTTCCTTTATGGAAGCGATGAGTGAATGATAATGATTCTCAATATAAAGTCAATCGTCGCGATCAACTTTTTTTCGATCAGTCATTCATTCGCTCAGATCACTTCGTGTCGGGCTCGGTGATGAAGCCGATCTTGCGCACGCCAGCCTCACGGGCCTCGGCCATGGCCTTGGCCACGCGCTCGTAGCGCACGGCCTTGTCGCCGCGGATGTGCAGTTCGGGCTGCGGTTCCTTGGCGGCTTCGGCGGCCAGGCGGCCGGGCAGCTCACTGTCGTCGATCTTCTGTTCGTTCCAGTAGTAGGCGCCGTCGGCCGTGACGCTGAACAGGATGTTCTGCGGCTTGGGCTGCTCGGGCTCGCTGCTGGCGCGGGGCAGGTCGATGTTGACCGCGTGCTTCATGACCGGCACGGTGATGATGAAGATGATCAGAAGCACCAGCATGACGTCGACCAGCGGCGTCATGTTGATCTCGTTCATCACCTCATCGGGTTCGTCTTGCGTTCCGAAAGCCATGATGCTGCTCAGCCCTTCTTGAGCGGAACCACGATCGACTCATTGCCGCTTTGCACGCGGGCGCCGGTCACGAAGTAGGCGTGCAGGTCGTGGGCGAAGCTGTTGAGCTTGGTCAGCACGAACTTGTTGCCGCGCACCAGGGCGTTATAGCCCAGCACGGCGGGAATGGCGACCGCCAGGCCCAGGGCCGTCATGATCAGGGCTTCACCGATGGGGCCGGCCACCTTGTCGATGGTCGCCTGGCCGGCCGAGCCGATGCTCATGAGCGCGTGGTAGATGCCCCAGACTGTGCCGAACAGGCCGATGAACGGCGCCGTCGAGCCCACCGAGGCCAGGATGGCGAGGCCGGTCTGCAGGCGCGCCGTGAAGGCGTCGATGCCGTTGCGCAGGGCGCGTGTGATCCAGTCGCTCACGTCGAGTGCGTCGTGCAGGTGCGCCTTGGTGTTGCGATGGTGGGCGGCGGCTTCGCGGCCTTCGAGCGCCAGGGCGCGGAAGGGGTTGCTGTCGTCGGTGCCCAGCTTGTTCAGGGCGGTCGCGAAGTCTTCGCTGTGCCAGAAGTCCTGTGAATGCTTGGCGAGGCGCTTATATCTGATGACGTCGAGCGCCTTCACGATGATCACGATCCACGATGCGAGGGACATGCCGATCAACAGAACCGCGACAGCCTTGGTGACGAAGTCGCCCTGATTCCAGACGTTCATCAAGCCAAAATGGGAATCCATACGAAGTTGCTCCAGAGAAAAATTAGTTCAGGACGTAGTTGACGGGGGCGTCGTAAGACATGGCCTGCACCACGCCGTTGACCTTGCCGGGCACGAACCGGCATTTCATGATGTATTCCACGGCGGCTTCGTCGAGGCGATCGAAGCCGCTGGATTTCTTGACTTCGGCGCTCTTGGGCAGGCCGTCGGCGCCCACGAGCACGCGAACAATCACCTTGCCCTGCTCGCCGAGCCGCTTGCTCATGGCAGGGTAGACCGCCTTCGGGTTCTGCAGGTAATCGGCATTGCTCGACGGCAGCTGCACGGCGGGCGGCGCAGGAGGCGCCGGCGGCGGTGCGGGAGGAGCCGGGGGCGCGGGCGGTGCCGGCGGAGCAGGAG
>NZ_QXMN01000388.1:0-502 GCF_003581445.1 Acidovorax cavernicola
GTCCACCGCCTCGGGCTCCGGCGCCGGCGCGGCCTCTGCGCGCGGCATCGCCGGGGTCCAGGCCAGATGCGCCGCGCAGATCGTGGCCTGCACCTGCCCGATCAGCGCGATCGCGCCCGGCGCCATGCCGGGCGGGTTCGGCGACGCGTCATGGTCCGCCCGCAGCACCGCCCAGCGTCCGTCCTGATACACCACCTGCAGGGGCGCATCGGCGGGCAGCCCGCAGTCGCTGAGCAGCACGTCGCAGTCCCCCTCGCTGCCGACGCTCAGCCGCTCGCCGGCGGCGATCGCCAGACACGCGCCCTCGTGGCAACCGGACAGGATGCGCAACTCCATTTCAGAGAGCGGATCGACGGGCTCTGCGAGGGCCTCGACGGGCGCGTCGTGGTGCCTCATGCGCGCACCTCGCGCGCGCCATCGGCCGGCGCGCAATATCGACGCGCGCCGCGCAATGGACTACCCAATCCGGCGCGCACTACATACAATCGAATCGCGTATGGGG
>NZ_QXMN01000106.1:0-3539 GCF_003581445.1 Acidovorax cavernicola
CTGCTGGCGCTGGCCAACTTCCCGAGCTACGTGCCCGACAAGCGCAAGAACCTGACCGGCGAGCAGCTGCGCAACCGGGCGATCACCGACGTGTTCGAGCCCGGCTCGACGATGAAGCCGATCACTGTGGGCATCGCGCTCGAGACCGGAAAGTTCAAGCCCGAAACGCCCATCGACACTTCGCCCGGGCGCATCAACGTGACCGGCTCGACGATTTCCGACACGCACAACTACGGCCTGCTCACGGTGGCCGGTGTCATCCAGAAGTCGAGCAACGTCGGCACGACCAAGATTTCGCAGAGCCTCACGGCGCAGCAGATGTGGGAAGGCTTCTCGGCCGTGGGCTTCGGCCAGAAGCCGCAGATTTCCTTCCCCGGCGCGGCCAGCGGCCGCCTGCGCCCCTACAAGACCTGGCGGCCCGTGGAGCAGGCGACGATGTCGTACGGCTACGGCCTGTCGGCCAGCCTGCTGCAGATGACGCGCTCGTACACGGTGTTCGCCAACGACGGCCGCGTGATTCCCGCGACCATGCTCAAGCGCGCCGAGCCGCCCGTGGGCGTGCCGATCTTTTCCGAACGCACGGCCAACCAGGTGCGCCAGATGCTGGCGCTCGCCGCCGGCCCCGGCGGCACCGGCCAGAAGGCCCAGACCGTGGGCTATTCCGTGGGCGGCAAGTCCGGCACGGCGCGCAAGCAGGTCGGCAAGAACTATGCGTCGGGCAAATACCGCGCCTGGTTCACGGGCCTGGCGCCCGTGGACCGGCCGCGCGTGATCGTCTCGGTGATGGTCGACGAGCCCAGCGTGGGCAGTATCTACGGCGGCACGGTTGCCGCGCCGGTGTTCAGTGAAGTCGTGCAGCAGACGCTGCGGCTGATGGGCGTGCAGCCCGATGTGGCCGTGGTGCCGCAGATCGTTGCCAATCCGGTGGAGGAGTCGCTATGAGCATGGTGCAACTGACTTCGGCGCCCGAGGCCGTGCAATGGCTGCGCGGCCGGACCACTGGCCGGCTGCAGACCGACAGCCGCCAGGTCGCCCAGGGCGACGCCTTCATCGCCTGGCCCGGCGCGGCCACCGACGGCCGCGCGCATGTGGCCATGGCGCTGGCGCGCGGCGCCGCCGCCTGCCTGGTCGAAGCCCAGGGCGTGGACGCCTTTGCGTTTGCCGACGAGCGCATTGCGGCGCTGCCCGATCTCAAGGCCGCGAGCGGCGAGATCGCGGCGCTCTGGTACGACCGGCCCAGCGAACAGCTGCAGGTGCTGGCGGTGACCGGCACCAACGGCAAGACCACGACCGCCTGGTGGCTCGCGCATGCGCTGGCTGGGCAGGCGCTCGACGGCCGGCGTGGCTGCGCGATGGTCGGCACGCTGGGCGTGGGCGTTCCGCCACGCATAGAAAACACCGGCATGACCACGCCCGACCCGGTGCTGCTGCAGCGCGTGCTGCGCGAATACCTGGATGCGGGCGTGGCCGCCTGCGCGATGGAGGCTTCGTCGATCGGCCTGGCCGAGCACCGGCTGGCGGGCACGCGCATCCGCGTGGCGATCTTCACCAATTTCACCCAGGACCATCTCGACTACCACCTGAGCATGGACGCCTATTGGCAGGCCAAGAAGGACTTGTTCGACTGGCCGGGGCTGCAGGCGGCGGTGGTCAATGTCGACGACCCGTATGGCGCGCGCCTCTGGGCCAGCCTGCAAGCGCGCGATCTCGATGTGTGGAGCGTGTCCACGCAGGGCCCGGCGCGGCTGCAGGCCAAGGACATCAGCCTGGGCCGCGAAGGCCTGCAGTTCACGGTGATCGAAGACGCGCACAGCCATGTGCTGCAGACGCGTCTGGTCGGACAGTACAACGTCGCCAACCTGCTGGGCGTGCTCGCCACGCTGCGCGCGCTGGGCCTGAGCCTGGACCAGGCGGTCGCCGCCTGCGACCAGCTCGAGCCCGTGCCCGGGCGCATGCAGCAGATCGTCCAGCCGGGCCAGCCGCTGGTCGCGGTCGACTACGCGCACACGCCCGACGCGCTCGAACAGGCGCTCAAGGCCTTGCGGCCCGCGGCGCGCCAGCGCGGCGGCCGGCTGTGGTGCGTGTTCGGCTGCGGCGGCAACCGCGACGCGAGCAAGCGTCCGCTGATGGGTGAAATGGCCCAGCGCCATGCCGACGGCGTGGTCGTGACCAGCGACAACCCGCGCGGCGAAGACCCCGACGCGATCATCGCCCAGATCCTGGGCGGGATGTCGCCGTCGGCGAACCTGCATTCGGAATCCGACCGCGCGGCGGCCATTGCCTATGCGCTCGCCGAAGCCGGCGCCAAGGACGTGGTGCTGATCGCCGGCAAGGGACATGAGGACTACCAGGAGACCGCGGGCGTCAAGCGCGCGTTCTCCGATATGGCCGAGGCGCGCCAGGCGCTCGCGGCCCGTGAAGGAATGAAACGGTCATGATGACCCTGAACCAAGCGCTGGCCCTGATCCAGTCCCAGATCCCCCAGGCCCGCCTCGTCGGCGACGGCCAGACCCGGCTCGCACGCGTGCATACCGATACGCGCAGCCTGCAGCCGGGCGATCTTTTCGTGGCCCTCAAGGGCGAGCGTTTCGACGCCAACGATTTTCTGCCCCAGGCCCGGGACAGCGGCGCGGCCGCGGCGATTGCCCATCCGGGCCGCCTGGCCGCAGCCGGCCTGCCGGGCATCGAAGTCGATGACAGCCTGGCCGCGCTCGGCGCGCTGGCCGCGCAATGGCGTGCGCAATTCGCATTGCCGCTGATTGCCGTCACCGGCAGCAACGGCAAGACCACGGTCACGCAGATGATCGCCGCGATCCTGTCGGCCCAGGCGGGCGAAGCGGCGCTGGCGACGCGCGGTAATTTCAACAACGCCATCGGCGTGCCGCTGACGCTGCTGCGCCTCACGGGCGCGCACAGCCTGGCCGTGATCGAGTTGGGCATGAACCACCCCGGTGAAATCGCCGAGCTGGCGCGCATCGCCCGGCCGACCGTGGCGCTGGTCAACAACGCCCAGCGCGAGCACCTCGAATTCATGCACACCGTGCAGGCCGTGGCCGAAGAGAACGGCAGCGTGCTCGCGGCGCTGCCCGCAGGCGGCGTCGCGGTGTTCCCGGCTGGTGAAGAGTTTTCGCCCGTGTGGCAGGGCCTGGCGCAGCCGCGCCAATGCCTGCTGTTCGGCGATCAGCAGCACGGCGCACAGATCTATGCGCTGCAGGCCGCCTGGGAGCAGGGCGCCTGGCAGGTGCGCATCGCGACGCCCGCGGGCGCGTTCGACGCGCGGCTGCAGATCGCGGGCCGGCACAACGTGCGCAATGCGCTCGCGGCCACGGCCTGCGCGCTGGCCGCAGGCGTGCCGCTGGCGGCGATCGCTGCCGGCCTGAGCGCCTTCGTTCCCGTGACCGGCCGTTCGCGCGCGTTCAGCGTGCAGGTTGCGGGCCGCGACATCACGGTGGTCGATGACAGCTACAACGCCAACCCCGACTCGATGCGCGCCGCGATCGACGTGCTGGCCGAGCTGCCCGCGCCGCGCTGGCTGGTGA